>JANMPV010000463.1:0-3297 GCA_031370045.1 Novosphingobium sp.
AGGAAGTTGGCGCGCACGTCGGGCGAGACCCGGCCCTCGAAGTTGCGGTTGCCCGAGAGCACGCTGGCGGCGACGATGTCGTTGCCGTTGATCGCGTTGCTGATCGGCTCGGCCAAAGGCCCCGAGTTGCCGATGCAGGTGGTGCACCCATAGCCGACCAGGTTGAACCCGATCGCATCGAGGTGCGATTGAAGCCCGGCCCTGATCAGGTAATCTGTGACCACCTGGCTGCCCGGCGCAAGGCTGGTTTTGACCCACGGCTTGGGCTTGAGGCCGAGCTCGTTGGCCTTCTTGGCGACAAGACCGGCGGCGACAAGCACGCTGGGGTTTGAGGTGTTGGTGCAACTGGTGATCGCAGCGATCACCACGTCGCCGTCGCCAATGTCATGGTCCTTGCCCTCGACCGCCACCCGCTTGAACCCGCTGTGCTTGTAGACGTTAGCGAGGTCGTCGTTGAACACGTTATCGACCTTGGTGAGATCGACCTTGTCCTGCGGGCGCTTAGGGCCGGCCAGCGAAGGCACGACAGTCGCCATGTCGAGTTCGAGCGTATCGGTGAAGATCGGCTCGGGCCCGTCGGGATCGAGCCAGAAGCCCTGCGCCTTGGCATAAGCCTCGACCAGCGCGATCTGCTCTTCGTCGCGCCCGGTCAGGCGCAAGTACTCGAGCGTCTTGTCGTCGATCCCGAAGAAGCCGCAGGTGGCGCCGTATTCGGGCGCCATGTTGGCTAGCGTCGCGCGGTCGGCGAGGGTGAGGTGGGCCAGACCCGGGCCGTAGTATTCGACGAACCGGCCGACTACGCCCTTGGCGCGCAGCATCTGGGTGGCGGTCAGCACCAGATCGGTCGCGGTAACCCCCTCGCCCAGTTTGCCGGTGAGCTTGAGGCCGACCACTTCGGGGATCAGCATCGAGACCGGCTGGCCGAGCATCGCCGCCTCGGCTTCGATCCCACCGACGCCCCAGCCGAGCACGCCCAGCCCGTTGATCATCGTGGTGTGGCTGTCGGTGCCGACGCACGTATCGGGATAGGCGACGTCCTGACCGTTCTGATCCTTGCTGACCCACACCGTCTGGGCGATGTTCTCAAGGTTGATCTGGTGGCAGATGCCGGTGCCGGGGGGGACCGCGTAGAAGTTGTCGAGGCTTTTCGAACCCCACTTGAGGAAATCGTAACGCTCGCCGTTGCGCTCGTACTCGATCTCGACGTTCTGTTCGAACGCCTTGGGATGGCCGAACTCGTCGACCATCACCGAATGGTCGATCACCAGATGAACGGGGACCAGCGGGTTGATCTTCGACGTATCCCCGCCAAGCTTGGCGATCGCATCGCGCATCGCGGCCAGATCGACCACGCACGGGACTCCGGTGAAATCCTGGAGCAGGACGCGCGCCGGGCGGTACTGGATCTCGGCCCCGGTGACGGGGTTCTGCTGCCAGTCGACCAGCGCCTTCACGTCGTCCTTGGAGACGGTGAAGCCGTCGTCCTCGAACCGCAGCATGTTTTCGAGCAGGACTTTCAGGCTGAACGGCAGGCGGCTGATGTCGCCGTATTCCTCCGCAGCCCGGGCGAGGCTGTAATAGCCGTATTCGCGGTTGCCGACTTTGAGCGTGCGGCGCGCGCCGAGCGAGTCCTGTCCGACCTGAGTCATGTGTGCAAATCCCTCCTGCTGGATGAACCGGCGGGCGCGCCCAACCCCGTCCGGAGAGTGTGCGCAGGCGATGCGCGTTTCGGTTTGCGAGGTCAAGAGATCAGGCCGGTGCCGCGCCTGCCGTCAGACAGAAAAGCTATATGACAGTCGACTCGGGCGGGGTGCGCCTTGCCGCGACCAGGCAGGCGGCGACGATCAGGGCCACTCCGGCCAGGGTGGGGGTCGAGACCGGCTCGCCGAACGCCAGCCAGCCGACCGCGGCGGCCCAGCCGAACGCGCTGTATTCCATCGGCACCAGCACTTGCGCCTCAGCCCGGGCATAGGCCCACGCCAGCATCAGCGCGGCCCCAATGCTGAGCAGCGAAGATATTGCCACCCATGTCATGGCTCCATCGGGCGCGCGCAGGAACCAGGGGGCGAACACGACGAGGCAGACAAAACCGATGCCATTCTGGAAAAACGCGATCTCGCGCGGCTTGGCAATCAGCGCCTGGCGCCGCGCGAGTACGAGGTTGAACGCATAGAGCACCGCCGAAGCGAGCACCGCCGCGATCCCTTCAACCCGCTCGGGGGTGCGCTCCACGGTCAGTTCGGGCCAGCAAATCACCGCCACCCCGGCCAGCCCGATCAGCGAGGCGACGATCGCGCTGGCCGCGACTTTCTCCTTGAGCATCACTGCGGCGAGATAGAGCGAAATCAGCGGGGCGAAGAACGAGATCGCGATCGCCTGCGCCAGCGGCAGTAGGGTCAGCGAATGGAAGAATAGGAACGCCATCACCGCGACGATCACCCCGCGGAACAGATGAACCCGCAGCACCGCCGGCTCGGGCCACGGGGTCCGCGCGCCGAGCCACAGCGGCAAGGTAATCGCGCTGCTCATCAAGGCGCGCCACAGCATCGCCGAATAAGCCCCCAGCGCCAACGCCGCGCCCTTCATCGCTCCGTCCATCACGCTAAGCAGCGCAATCGCGGCGACCGCGACGAGGACCGGGGCGAGAGGGTGGGTGAGCTTCACTGCGGGGTGGGTAGGGGAAGTCCGCGAGAGGTGCCATTGCAAGTTCCTCCCCATTTTCGCGCTTGCGCAAATGGAGAGGTGGCGGTCGGCCCGTTGGCCGACTGACGGAGGGGTAATGGCGCAAGTCACCCCTCCACCACCACGCCAAGCGGCGTGGCGGTCCCCCTCCCCATCGCAAGTCGATGGGGAGGATCAAAGAAGCGTTGCCACACCATCACGCCGCCCGAACAATCGCCGCCGATTCAGCTACCAGTCAGCCGCGGTGCTTGAATGAGCGTGCGCCATCGGGCAGTTTCGCGAGGCGGCTGCGGATTGCCAGCGCATCATTCAGCAACAGCGGGACCGACAATGCATTTCCGGGGTCACACCAAGAGTTCGACAGTTTTCGCGGCGCTGGCCGGGATGGCGCTGGCCGCGCCTGCTCTCGCCCAGCCCGCGGCGAAGCCCGTTGCCGGACCGATCGATCTGCTGCCCCCCGCCGTCGCGACCCCGACGGCAACCCCCACCCCGGCCCCCACCCCTGTTCCCCCGCCGCCCGCGCCCGCATGGCAGCTGCGCGATGCCCAGGCATTGCTCACAGCGATTCAGGGCATGGGCAGCGAGGGCCTCGATCCCAAGGATTACGAGCCCGCC
>JANMPV010000508.1:0-2663 GCA_031370045.1 Novosphingobium sp.
GCGTACCTTCAGTTCGCCATCGGTATTGGCGAGGAGGTAGCGCGGAGTGGAACCGTTGAAGCTGTCCGCCGGATCGAGGATCGGCTGGCCCGCGGTGTTCGACACCAAGCCAGTGACCCGGATCACCCCCTCGAGCGTGGACACGTACAAGCCGAAGCTGGCGACCGCCTTGCCCCCGCTGGATGCGGTCTTGAGGCGAATGTTGATCACGCCGGCAATCGCGTCCGAGCCGTATTGCGACGAAGCGCCATCGCGCAGCACTTCGATCCGCTCGATCGCCAGCGCCGGGATCGAATTCAGATCTACCGCCGCAGCACCGCGCCCGATGGTGCCGTTGATGTTGAGCAGCGCCGCGGTATGCCGGCGCTTGCCGTTGACCAGAACCAGCGTCTGGTCGGGCGACAGGCCGCGCAGCGTGGCGGGGCGCAGCGCGTCCGACCCGTCGGCGATGGCCGGTTGGGGGAAGTTGAAGCTGGGGACCAGCTTGTTGAGGATCTTGTTGGTTTCGACCTGGCCGCCTTCGGTCAGCATTTCGCCCGAGAAGACATCGACCGGGACCGGCGAGTTAGCGACAGTCCGCGTAGTCGAGCGCGAGCCGGTGACGATGATCGCGCTTTCGGGCGGGATGGTTTCATCGGCCGCGGTGGTGGCGGTGTCCTGGGCGAAGGCTGGGGTAACGCCGAGCGAAAGAGCGATGACACCCAGCGCGGCGCCGGTGCTGAGAATATTGCGCAGGTTCATGGCTTTGTGCTTCCCTTGTTTCGCTCGCGCTGAAACCGAAGACGCGATTCGCGCAAGAGCATCTTGCCACGGCGCAACCGATTGCGTGGGAAGCGTGACATGCGCGCAACGCTCGCCTTGGCGACGATCCCCGGCTAGGCGCTGTTCCATGCACTGGGACATGGCCGCGCTTTCGCCCGCGGATCGCTATCGCCTGATCGTCAACACCGTCACCCCGCGACCGATCGCATGGGTGGTGACGCAAGACGCCGACGGGGTGCGCAACTGCGCGCCGCATTCGTTCTTCAACGCGCTGTCCGACGATCCGCCGTTGATCGTGCTCGGGCTGATGGCGCACCACGCACGCGGCGGCGACAAGGACACCGCGCGGCTGATCCGCGCCACCGGCGAGTTCACCATCGCGCTGGTCGGCGAGGCCGACGGGCCGGCAATGAACCTGACCGCCGCCGATGCTCCGCCGGGCGTCGACGAGATCGTCTATGCCGGGATCGCCACCCGCCCCGCACTCCACATCGCCCCGCCGCTGATCGCCAGCGCGCCGGTCAGCTTCGAGTGCCGGACTTACCAGATCATCGAGCCCAGCCCGCGCAGCACCGTGGTGCTGGGCGAAATCCTGGCGATTCACATTGCCGACGAGTTTTTGGCCGGAGACCCTGCGCGGCCACGAATCGATACCCCGGCGATGCACCTGCTCGGCCGCCAGCACGGCAGCGGGCACTATGTCCGCAACACCGACAGCTTCGAGATGCAGCGCCTGGGTTGGCCGCTGCCGAAGGGTTAGCGATCAGTGCGCCTCGCGCGGGTCCTGCACCAACATCCGGTCGCGCGCCGCCGATAGCTCGCCGGTTTCGATCTGGAGCTTCAATCGCTCCTTGTCGCGCCCGCGGTACATTGTCTCGGCGCGGTCGATCGCCTCTTCGCTGGTGCCCAGTTCGCCCAGCGCGGCGCGCCCCATCCGCACCGCGCTTTCATAAACCTCGCGCACCACGAACGTAACCGGCGAGGGCTTGAGCACGATCACCGAGCGGCGATCGTAGGCGCGGGCATGGATCGCAGCGTTCGGAAACGCGGTGTGGACCGCCTCGACGATATCGGGGGTCAATTGCTCGCCATCGATGCAAAAGCAGATCAGCTCGGCCTCAGCCGCGCCTGCCTGGCGCAGCAGATCGAGCCGGGTGCCGTCGCCGAACCACACTTTGGCACCGAACGTGCCCGCGATGTCGATCATCCCCACATCCTTGTCGATCAGGGTCACGGGGATATCGGCGGCGATCAGGAGCTGCGCCACGGTCTGGCCGAACCGGCCATAGCCGACGATCAGCGCGCTGGCGCCGTCTTCGCGCGGGGCATCGCGGGTTTCGCGGGTCGGCGGTGCCTGGCGCAAGCGCGCGGTGGCCATCATCAAAAACGGCGTGCTGGCCATCGACAGCGTGACAATCGCGCCGAACTGGCTCGCCGCCTCGCCGCTGATCAGCAGCGCCGATTGCGCCTGCGCGAACAGCACGAACCCGAACTCACCGCCTTGGCTGAGCAGCAAACCCATCGCGAGCGCGCCGCGCCATGTCATCCGAAAGGCCATCGCGATGGCAAAGATGATCCCCGACTTCACCGCGATCAGCGCCAGCGCCATCGTCACCACGAACAGCGGACTGCGCGCGATCGCGGGCAGATCGAGCATCATGCCGACGACGAGGAAGAACAGCCCGAGCAGGATCGAGCGGAACGGTTCGACATCGGCCTCCAGCTCGTGGCGATAAGGCGAATCCGCGAGCATCACCCCCGCGATGAAAGCGCCGAGCGCGGTCGACAGCCCGAGCGCCTCCATCAGCGCGGCGCTGGCGACCACGGTGAACAGCGCGGCGACGATGAACATCTCGCGCTCGCCCAAGTTGCCGATCAGCGCGAACAGCGGCCGGATCAGG
>JANMPV010000036.1:0-1732 GCA_031370045.1 Novosphingobium sp.
GACGATCCCCTGCCCCGCCTCGAGCAAGGCTGCGGCGACATGGGCGCCGATATAGCCGGCACCGCCGGTCAACAGGGTCGTCATCGCTTTGCGCTCGCCTTCGCCAGGATCGTGCTTGGCGCATCGCGCGCGCCCGATCCGCCGTCAATGGCTTGCGCCGTGCGGCCAAGGCCAATATCGGCGGGACGCGGCGCTTGCACTAGCGCCGCGACCGGATGGTCCGGACACGAGCCCGAGTGGCTCCAACGGCGGGGCCGTCATGAAGCGTTGGTTGAAAGACAGCAGCTTTCGTTCGCGGCTCAAGAACACGAGCTATCAAGGGGTTTCTAAGGTCGTCGCGGCACTGTGCAACCTCGCGGCCCTCGCTTTCGCCAGTCGCGGACTCGGTCCGGTCGGATTTGGCCTGCTGATCCTGATCCAGAGCTATGTCCTGTCGGCCAGCGGGATCGCCCAGTTCCAGTCGTGGCAGGTGATCATCCGCTTCGGATCGATCGCACTAAGCCGTGACGATCCCGAGCCGTTGAAGCGCGCGATCAGCTTTTCGCTCGGGCTCGACCTGCTCAGCGCGTTCGGCGGGCTGGTCGTGGCGCTCGCGCTGCTGCCGCTGCTGGCGCCGCTGCTCCATATCCCGCGCGCCGAAATCCCCCGCGCCATGGCCTTTTGCCTGATCCTGCCGACGATGGCCGCGGCGACGCCAATCGGCGTGCTGCGCGTGCTCGACCGCTTCGACTTGATGGGGTGGCAAGAAACGATCACGCCGCTCCTGCGGGGGCTTCTGACCGGAATCGCTTGGGCGCTGGGCGCCTCGTTCGGAACCTACCTCGCAATCTGGTTCCTCTCCGCGCTCAGCGGCGATCTCTACGGCTGGTTCATGGCGTGGCGCGAACTGCACCGGCGCGGGTTCGCGGACGGAATCCGACCGGCGTTTCGCCCGACCACGCTGCCCGGGGCGTGGCGGTTCGCGATCAACGTTTACCTGACCACTTCGATGAACGTCACCGCCGGGCCGATCGCCAACCTGTTCGTGGGCGGCATCCTCGGACCCGCCGCCGCCGGAATGTACCGGATTGCCAAAGGCCTGGCGCAGGCCATCAAAAATCCCGCCGAGCTGCTGGAAAAGGCCTTTTATCCCGAAGTGATGCGACAAGATTTCACGACTAAACGTCCGTGGAACCTGATGCTGCGCAGCTCGGCCGTCGCGGCATTGATCGGCGGGATGATCTGCGCCGTAGTCCTGATCGGTGGCCAGTTGCTGATTACCGAGGTGTTTGGGCCACAATATCTCGGCGCCTATCCCGTCGTCGCCATCATGATCATCGCCACCCTGCTGTCGGCGATCAGCTTTCCGGTCGTGCCGATGCTTTACGCGCTCCACCGCACCAACATCACGGTCGCCGCCAAATTCTGGGCCACCGCCGTGTTCCTTCTCAGTCTCTATCCGCTATGCCGCTGGGCCGGAATCGCCGGTGCCGGGATCGCCTATGTGATCGGCGACGTGCTTGGGATCGTGCTGATGATGGTCGCGCTGCGGCGTGAATATGTCGCGCGTTTGGGGACGCTCGCGCGATAAGCAAGGACAGCAAACGGATCGCGATCCTGATGCATTCGATGCTGCCCGGCGGCGCCCACGTCGAGCGACTGGAGCAGCACCGCGATCCGCCGAGCGGTCATCGCGCGGCGAGACTGTGGCGGAGCGCGGCGAGGTGGCTCGCGACCCCGTTCGCGATCGAAT
>JANMPV010000046.1:0-1854 GCA_031370045.1 Novosphingobium sp.
GTGACATGGGCCATGCGGTGTTCCTCTTTCCTGTTGTGGAAGGGGAACGGGGGAGGGGTGTGGTGGTTCCGGGGGCAGCTATCGCAATACCAATCCGTCGCCTCGGCGCAGGCCGGGGCCCAACCAAGCTCTCGAACTGCGCGAACCGTGCATTGACGCGATGCCGGTTGGACCCCGGCCTGCGCCGGGGCGACGGGGGTTTCGCTTGGCGGCTAAACGTTGAACTTGAAGTGCAACACGTCGCCGTCGTGGACGACGTACTCCTTGCCTTCCTGGCGCAGCTTGCCCGCTTCTTTGGCGGGGTTTTCGCCACCTAGTGCGACGTAATCGTCATAAGCGATGGTCTCGGCACGGATGAAGCCGCGCTGCATGTCCGAATGGATCTCGCCTGCCGCGTCGGGGGCCTTGGCGCCCTGATGAACGGTCCAGGCGCGCGCTTCCTTGGGGCCGACGGTGAAGAAGGTGATCAGGTGGAGCAGATCGTAGCCCGAGCGGATGATCTTGGCGAGACCGGCTTCGGCCAGCCCCAGCGCTTCGAGGAATTCGCCGCGATCCTCCAGCGGCATGGTGACGATATCGGCCTCGATCGCGGCGGAGACGACCACCGCCTCGGCGCCCTCGGCCTTGGCCTTTTGGAACACCCGCGCGGTGTGCGCGTTGCCCGATACGGCGGCCTCTTCCTCGACGTTGCACACGTACAGCACCGGCTTGGCGGTGAGCAGTTGCGCCTGGGCGAACACCCGTTCTTCTTCCTCGTCCCTGGGCACGACCAGCCGCGCGGGCTTGCCCTCGCGCAGCAGATCGAGCGCCTGGCCGAGCACCGAAGCGGTGATTTTCGCCTCCTTGTCGCCCTGCGCGGCCTTTTTCTGCGCGGCAGGTACGCGCTTTTCCAGGCTCTCCAGATCGGACAGCATCAGCTCGGTCTCGACCGTCTCGGCGTCGGAGATCGGGTCGATCTTGTTGTCGACGTGCTGGATATCGTCGTTCTCGAAGCAGCGCAGAACGTGGACGATCGCATCGACCTCGCGGATGTTGCCGAGGAACTGGTTGCCCAGCCCTTCGCCCTTCGAAGCCCCGCGCACGAGGCCCGCAATATCGACGAAGCCGAGCTGGGTGGGGATGATCTTGGCGCTCTTGGCGATCGCCGCCAGCGTATCGAGCCGCGCATCGGGCACCCCGACGTTGCCGACGTTGGGCTCGATCGTGCAGAACGGATAATTCGCCGCCTGCGCCGCCTGCGTCTCGGTCAGCGCATTGAACAGGGTAGACTTGCCGACATTAGGCAGGCCCACGATACCGCAACGAAATCCCATCATGCACTCCTGCGCGCAAGCCCTTGCTGCGCGTGGCGCGCCTTAGCGAGCGACGCGCGGCTTGGGAACACCGCGCGCGGCGTGGCGATCAGGCAGCGGCGTTCGCTTCGTCGGGCAAAGTGTCGCTGCGGGTGTACGAAAGATACCCGACCAAAGCGACGATCACCGCCACGAACAGCGCGCTGGTACCGACTGTGCCCAATCCCAGCCCGCCATCCTTGGGCGCCTGCGATAACAGATCGCCGCACGATGCGCCGAACGGGCGGGTCAGCACGTAAGCGATCCAGAACGCCCACACGCTGTCGAGCCCGAACTTGTAATAGGCCAATGTCACCAGTGCGATCGCCCCTCCAAACAGCAGCGCCGACACCGCATAGCCCAGCGCAAGGCGCTCGGCCAAAAGATCGCCCGCCGCGGTGCCGAGCGCGAATGTGAACAGGATCGCGGTCCAGTAGAACGCCTCGCGCCGCCGGGTGAAGATGCTGTGGATCGAAAGCGTGTGCTCGCTGGCATGCCAGGCAAGGAAAGTGGCGATCAGCGC
>JANMPV010000059.1:0-4494 GCA_031370045.1 Novosphingobium sp.
CGCGGGCGCGGCACCACAAAGCAGCGCCAGTGGGCTGAGAGCGAGAGTGAGTAACGCGGCGGTCCTAGTCATGGTTTTAATCCTGATCGTGCAGCACCGGATTAGCGCAACCCGGCGGTGAATGCATCATGAAGCGGGCGAACCCGGCTTCTGTTCCGCCTAAATGCGTTCGGACAGCCGGATCGCCACGCGGCAGCCGAGCCGGATCGCGCCCGACAGCAGCGGATACGCGGGCGCACGTTCGGCCCCTGCGGCCAGCGCGGTGGCATGATGCTCACGCTCGTCGTCGCGGAATTCGGCAATCGTCGCGGACAGTTCGGGATCGTCGTCGCCCAATTGCTCAAGCTGCTCCGAATAATGGCGCTCGATCTCGGTCTCGACCGCTACGGTACACGCCATCGCCGCCTCGGGCCCGATCAGCGCGGTCGCCGCGCCCAGCGCAAAGCCCCCTAAATTCCACAATGGCTGCAGTACGGTCGGGCGAACGCCTCGTTCGGCAATCAGCGCATCGAACCGCGCGCGATGTTGGGCCTCCTGCGTCGCCATCGCCGCGATCTCGGCGGCGTGCGGCGCGCGGTCGCCCATCACCGCGAGCTGGCCCGCGTAGATGCGCGTTGCACCATATTCGCCGGCCTGATCGACCCGCAGCATCCGTGCCGTCGCCTTGCTCATCGGCCCTTCTTTCTGGCGAAAACGCCCGTTCGTGCGCTGCGGCGAATAAGAATCAGGATCGCCACGCCCGCCGCGGTGGAAACCAGGAAGTTGAACCCGGCGAGCGACACGCCGCCCAGCGTCCACGGGGCGACATCGCAGCGCACGATCGGCGCGGCCATGATCGAGGCGAGCGGATCACTGCTGTTCGATCCGTTGGCGGTGCAAGCGGTGAGGCCTTCCCACCAGTTGTACTCGACCCCGGCATGAAACGCGCCGAGCGCGCCCGAGACCAGGATCGCGATGGCCGCCAGCGCGATCATCGCATCGCGCCGCGTCATCCACGCCAGCGCGGCGAGTACCAGCGCGAAGATATGCGGATAGCGTTGCCACCAGCACATCTCGCACGGCGGCAAGCCGTAAACATATTGCGCCACCAAAGCTCCGCCGAGCAGTGCCGCAGGGATCAGCAGCGCCAGCAGGTAGGCCAAACGGTTGGGTTTGCCTGACAGGGCTAGCGCCTCGCTGCCAGCAGCGCGCCGGGTGCGGTGTTGCGGATGGTTTTGAGCGCGTAATACATCTGGAAGTCGTCGATGCCCTTGGCCTTGAGTTCCTCGGCGGTCATCTTGAACCGCGGATCCTGGACCTTGTCGACCTCGAGCGCCTTTTCGTCGAGATCGACTTCGTTGACTAGGTGCCCGCGCAAGTCGCTCTCGCGGTACGATCGCGCGGCGCGGGCGCGCATATCGGGGTCGGAGATTTGCGGCACCGCGATGTCGGGCTCGATCCCGCCTTCCTGCACCGAACGCCCCGACGGGGTGTAATAGCGCGCGGTGGTCAGCTTGAGCGCGGTCGAACGCGATAGCGGCAGCAGCGTCTGGACACTGCCCTTGCCGAAGCTGCGCTCGCCCATCACCAGCGCGCGGTGCTGGTCCTGCAAGGCACCCGCGACGATCTCGCTGGCCGAGGCCGAGCCGGCGTCGATCAGCACCACCAGCGGGATGCCACGGGCCAGCTCTCCGGCTTGCGCGTTGTAGGTTTCGTTGTCGCGCGCATAGCGTCCACGCTGCGAGACGATCACCCCCTTGTCGAGAAACTCGTCCGACAGCGCCACCGCCTCGTCCAGCAGTCCGCCGGGGTTCTGGCGCAAGTCGAGGATGATCCCGGCGGGACTCTTGCCTGCCAGCTTGGCGCGGATACCCTTCATCGCAGCGCCCACGTCGGTCCCGACATCGGCGCTGAAGCTGGCCACGGTGATGATTCCGATGCCGTCCTGCACTTTCCAGTCGACCGGCTTGAGATCGATAATCGCGCGGGTGATGGTCACGTCGAACGGCTCGTCGCGGCCGGGGCGGAAGATCGACAGGCGGATCGGCGTGCCCGGCTCGCCGCGCATCTTGTCGACCGCCTCATCCAGCGTGCCGCCGTAGATCAGCTTGCCGTCGAGATGGGTGATGAAATCGCCGGCCTTGAGCCCGGCCTTGTCGGCGGGGCTTTCGCGCGTGGGGGCGATGATCTTGACCGCGCCGTCGTCCATCGTCACCGACAGGCCCAGCCCGCCGTAAGCCCCATCGGTCTGGGTGCGCAGGTTCTCGAAATCGCGCGCATCGAGATAGCTGGAGTGCGGATCGAGGCTGGCGAGCATCCCATCGATCGCGCCCTTGATCAGCTTGTCGTCGTCGACCGGCTCGACATAGCTCGACTTGATCCGCTGGTAGACTGCCAGCAGCTTGCCGAATTCCGGCCCGGCCTGGGCATCGACCGCAGCAAGCCCGGCGGTGGCCGCGGGCAACAGCGCAACCGCGCTGACCAGCGTGGCGGCGCGCAGAAGGTTGGCGAACTTGGTCTTGGTCATGGAAAAAGCCTCAGCCGGATCGTCGCCAATATATAGTCGCGTCCGGCTTAACGCCAGATGGGTATCGATCAACGTCGACCGACAGCGGCAAGAACGTCTACCGGTTCACCATCCTTGCGCAATTCGATCGTCACGCGCGGCTGGCCCGGCCCGGCAACCCCCAGCGGCGCGCCCTGAACCACCCGGTCGCCGACCGCGGGCGCGACCGCAGCCAGATCGGTGACCAGCGTGGTCCAGCCGCCGTCGTGTTCGATGATCGCGATCTGGCCAAAGCCCTTGTAGCGCCCGGCAAAGGCGATGCGGCCCGCGGCCGGCGCGACCACTTGCGCCCCGCTGCGCGCGGCGATCGTGACCCCGCGCGAACGCAGCCCGCCGCTACTCGACGCCTCGCCGAAGCCGGTAACGATCGCCCCGGCGAGCGGCAGGATGTAGTCGAGCCCGACAACCGGCGACGCGCCCGCCGCCACCTCGGCAACTTGCGCCGCGCCGGGCTGAATCGGGCGCAGCACCGGACCGGGGAGCGCCGCGAGACGCTGGCGCAGCGCACCGGCCTGTTCGAGCGTGCCGACCAGAGAGGCCAGATCGCGCGCCTGCTCACCCAAAGCCAGCGCGCGGTCGGACTCGCGATTGGCGTCGCCGCGGACGGCGCGCGAGGTCAGCCGCTGGCGCGTTTCGATCCCCGCCAGCGACCGACGCCGTTCGGCCAGCCGGGCCTGTTCTCCGCGCAAGCCCGCCTGCGCCACGCGCACCGCAGCCTGCAACTGGCGCGCGCGCAGCATCTCGGCACGCAAGCCAGCGGTCTGGCGGCGCACCGCGGGCAGCATCGATTCGAGCACCGCGCGCAAGTGGACCATATCGCGCAAGCTGCCGGGCCGGACCACGCTCAGCGCGAGCGGGCGGCGCGACATCAATTGGAGCGCGGCCGTCAGCCGAACCAGCGGCGCCTGGCGCAGCGCCAGCCGATCACGCAGCACCGCGCGCTCGCTCTCGATCAGCGCGATCCGCGCCTCGCCCGCCGCGACCCCGGCCTCGGCCTGCTGGATTCGCGCGGCGAGCGCGGCAGTGGTCTGCGCGGTGCGGTCGGCGGCGGCCGAGGCCTGCGCGGCGGCAACTTCGAGCTTTCCCGCGCGGTCTGCGGCGAGGCGTTGCTGGGTCAGCGCAGTGGACAGCGCGGTGCTGGTCTCGTGCCCTTGCGGAACTTGCGCGCGACCGCTGCTCGCCGCCGTCGACAGCGCGAGGATCAACCCGAAAATGGCGGAAACGGGGGCAGCGCGTGGCGTCATGGTGCAGCCGCGCTTATCCTTCGCGATGGTAGGGATGGCCAGCGATAATGCTGGTCGCGCGCCACAACTGTTCCAGCAGCATGGCGCGGGCAAGCAAGTGCGGCCAGGTCGCCGCACCGAAGCGGAGCAGGAGATCGGCCGAGCCGCGCAAGCCTTCGTCGTGGCCGTCCGCCGCGCCGATCCAGAACCGCGTCTCGCGCACGCCATCGTCGCGCCAGCGCGACAGCTGGGCGGCGAACTCGGCCGAAGTCAGGTCGCGCCCGCGTTCGTCGAGGACGATGTGGCGGCAAGGGGTCAGGGGTGCAGAAATGCTCCCGCCCCGTTCGGGCAGTTCGCTGAGCTTGAGCGGCCAGGCGATCCGCCTGGCATAGCGTTCGACCAGGTCGTTTTCAGGCGAGCGGGCGATTTTGCCGCGCGCGACGATATGGAGTTGCATTTCGCCCGTTCAATCAACGCCGCTCATGTCGAGCGTAGTCGAGACGCGCCGCGCAACATTAGGCCGTTGCGCAACATCCCTCGACTTCGCTCGGGATGAGCGGGTGTGGGGTCATGCGTCATGCTTTTCTAAGCGTCAGACGACAGCGTATCCCCAAACGCCCACATCCGTTCCAGGTTGTAGAAGCTGCGCACTTCGGGGCGGAACAGGTGGATCACCACGTCGCCGGCATCGACCAGCACCCAGTCGGCTGCGGGCAGGCCCTCGAG
>JANMPV010000069.1:0-3363 GCA_031370045.1 Novosphingobium sp.
CTTCGACGCGTTGGAGATCGGCGGCGTACACATCAAGATTGCGGCCCGGCGACGCGGCGGGAGCATCGTTAAGATACAGCGCGACGTTCGGTGCCGCGCCAGCCGTACCGACGATCTGAAGGCCCGGCGTGTCCGTAGAAAGGCCGCGAATATAGATCGACGACGTGCCCGGCCCCTGCGAGGCAGCCTGAACGTTGGGCAGGAATTCAATCAGCTTGTCAAAGTTGGTGACGTTGAGATCCGCAAGCGAGTCGCCCGTCAGCGCCTGGATCGCGACCGGAATCGCGTTCAGATTTTCCTCGCGCCGGGTCGCGGTCACAACGATGTCGGGGATCCTGCCGTCATCGGTTTTCGCGGTCGCGTCGGCTTCCTGCGCCAGCGCAGGCGCACTGCCGGCACCCATCATGGCCACAGCGATCAGCGCGGTCGACAATTTCCAGCTAGATTTCACGTTTCCACTCCCCATTGAAGGCCTTCTTGATCCGAAGTCCCTCGCCCTGTTGACGGCCTTCATTTTCGAAGGCTCTGATGATTGCAGACTGACCCCTCAGTCATCCAGCGGCAACTAAGCAAATTTTCCTGACCGGTAAAATTTATTCCCGCATCGATCACATCATCTACATGTTGCAATCAGAATGCCTAATCTAGATCGGCGTCGATGGACCGGCTTGCCATGCGTGGTTAGCCCGGTTCGGGATCAGGGCATGGTTGGGATTTACAATGCTGAAAAGCGCCGATTTCGTGCTGCTGATCGCGGCTGAGGACCGCAAGGGAATCGTCGCGGCGGTTGCCAATTCGATCGCCAGCCAGGACTGCAACATTACCGAAAGCGCCCAGTTCGGCGATGACCAGACCGGTCGGTTTTTCATGCGGGTGGCCTTCGCCACCCCTGGAGGGATGACCACCGAGCAGTTCACCACGGCGTTCGCGCCGGTCGCCGCCGAACTTGCGCTCGACTGGCAGGTCCACGATTTGCGCCAGAAACTGCGGGCGATGGTGATGGTCAGCCAGGGCGGTCACTGCCTCAACGACCTGCTCTATCGCACTTCGACCGGACGCCTGCCGATGGAGGTTGCGTGCATCGTCTCCAACCACACCACTTGGCAGCGCCGCGCAGAGCATGAAGGCGTGCCCTTCTTCCACTTGCCGATCACACCGGAAAACAAAATCCAGCAGGAAGCGCGGATGCTGGCGTTGGCAGAACAGCAGCAGGTCGATCTGATCATTCTGGCTCGGTACATGCAGGTGCTGTCGGACCAGCTATGCCGTAAGCTCGATGGCCGGGTGATCAACATCCACCACAGCTTCCTGCCCGGCTTCAAGGGCGCCAAGCCCTATCACCGGGCTTATGAGCGCGGCGTCAAAATGGTCGGCGCGACCGCACATTATGTCACCGCCGATCTCGACGAAGGTCCGATCATCACCCAGGACGTCTCGGTCGTCGATCATGCCGACACGGTCGACGATTTGATCCTTCAGGGGCAGGACACCGAAGGCCGGGTGCTGGCCCGCGCGGTCAAGTTGCATATCGAGCACCGGGTCATGCGCAACGGCAGCAGAACCGTCGTATTCAAGTAAGCGCGCCGTTCCAGGCGAGAAATTTCACACAAACAACTGCGCAGCCGCATCGTAGATGGCTTCGGCATCCAGGCGGTAGCTGCGGTAGAGATCGAGCAGATCGCCTGACTGTCCGAAGCGATCGACCCCGAGCGGGCTGACTCGCATCCCCCTGACCCCGCCCAGCCATGACAGCGCACCCGGCGATCCGTCGATGACAGTCACCAGCCCGGCGTCGGGCGAAAGCACGGCGAGCAGTTGCTCGATGTGGCTGGGAGCAGCCTTGCTGCCGGTCCAGCGCGCCGCGCCATGGCTCGACCAGTCGCGGTGGAGCAAGTCGGGCGAGGTCACGTTGAGCAGGCCAAGCCCGGGAATATCGTCGAGCAGTTCGTGCCATGCGGCCAGCACTTCGGGCGCGACCGCACCAGTGAATGCGATGGCGGCCTCAGCCCCCAAAGCAGGCTTGCGCAGCCAGTAGGCGCCTTTGAGCGCATCGGCTTCCCAATCGCCATCGGCGCGATCGATCTGCGGGATTACGCGGGTGCTCAACCGCAGGTAGACCGAGCTGCCATCGGGTTGCTGAAGGTATTCGAACGCCCAGCGCATCATCAGCGCGACCTCGTCTGCCCAGGCTGGTTCGAAATAGGCCAAGTTGGGCTGGCCCATGCCGATCAGCGGGGTGTTGATCGATTGGTGCGCGCCGCCCTCCGGCCCGAGCGTCAGGCCGGACGGCGTACCGACCAGCAAGAACCGCGCATCGCTGTAGCAGCCATAGTTGAGCGCATCGAGGCCGCGCGCAATGAACGGATCGTAGACCGTGCCGACCGGGATCAGCCGGGTCCCGAAATGCGGCGCGGCCAGCCCCAGCGACGTCAGCATCAGGAAGAAATTGTTTTCGGCGATACCCAGCTCGATATGCTGGCCGGCCGCCGTCGCCGCCCATTTCTGGGCCGAGGGAACTTTCGCGGCGCGGAAGGCGTCCGCCACTTCCGAACGACGGAACAATCCGCGCTGGTTGACGAACGCGCCCAGGTTGGTGGTCTGTGTGACGTCGGGCGCAGTGGTCACGATGCGGTCGGCCAGCGGCTCGTCCGATTTGGCAAGGTCGAGCAGGATATTGCCGAACGCGGCCTGCGTCGATTGCGCCTCGCCGCGCGGAACGGGCAGTCTTGCGGGCACGGGAATGGCGGGAGCGATGGGCTCCCCCAGCTTGCCAGCCAGGACGCTGGCATCGACAAACGCCTTGAGCCTGGCGGCTTGATTGTCACCGAGACCGCCATAGGGCTCCCACTCGCTCCCCACGGCGATGCCCATGCTGGTCCGCAGCAGTGCGATCTGGGCCGGGTTCATCATCCCCGAGTGGTTGTCCTTGTGACCGGCCAGCGGCAGTCCGTAGCCCTTGACCGTGTAGGCGATGAACAGCGTCGGGCGTTCGTCCTGCGCGCTGTCGAACGCGTCGATCAGCGATTCGACGCAGTGGCCGCCAAGGTTGGTCATCAACGCCGCGAGACCATCGTCGTCGAAGCTGTCGATCAGCTGGCGAACGTTGGGCCTGGACCCGATATCGGCCAGCAACCGGACGCGCCAGGCCGCGCCGCCCTGATAGGTCAGGACCGCGAAATCAGCATTGGGGCAAGTGTCGATCCAGTCCTCGATCGATCTGCCCCCCGGCCGGGCAAAAGCTGCCCGCTGGAGCTTGCCGTGCTTGAGGGTGATGACACGCCAGCCGCAAGTTTCGAAGATATCGTCGAACCGGCGAAACATCCGGTCCGCAGTCGTGTTGTCGAGCGACTGGCGATTGTAATC
>JANMPV010000085.1:0-6897 GCA_031370045.1 Novosphingobium sp.
TTCAACGACGGACTGGACGTGCGACAGGCACCGCAGCAGGGTCGCGCGTTCGATCGTGGCCTTCATGGTCTTGTCGTGTCCCCCAATCGGACGCTGAGCCGGACCACCTTCCTTAACGTGGGGTGCCCCGGCGGCAAGCGCGAAGCGGCGGGATGCGTGCAAAGATTGTGCAAAACTGCCGTATTTCCGCGATGATGCACCAGCAGCCGCTTAGCTCAGCATCGCCATGCCGCCGTTGACGTGAAGCGTCTGCCCGGTGATGTACCCCGCCTCGCGGCTGCACAGATAGGCAACCGCGGCACCGATATCCTCGCCCTCGCCCATCCGGCCCATCGGGATGCGGGCGTTGAGCGCGTCTTTCTGGGCATCGGGCAAAGTCTCGGTCATCGCGGTGCGGATGAAGCCGGGAGCGACGCAGTTTGCGGTGATCCCGCGACTGGCGAGTTCCTGGGCGAGACTCTTGGTCATCGCGGTCAGCCCGCCCTTGGCTGCAGCATAGTTGAGCTGGCCGGGGTTTCCCGTGGCCCCGACCACACTGGTGATCGTCACGATCCGCCCGAACCGCGCCTTCATCATCGGGCGGGCGGCGGCGCGCATCAGCCGGAACGCGGCCTCGAGATTGACCCGGATCACCGCATCCCACTCCTCGTCCTTCATCCGCATCGCCAGGTTGTCGCGAGTGATCCCGGCGTTGTTGACCAGGATGTCGAGCTTGCCGAGGCTGGCGACCGCCGCCGGGATCAGCTTCTCCACATCCTCGGCCTTGGACAGATCGCAAGTGATCGCGACATGATCGACTTTTTGCAGGTGCTGAGGGGTGTGTTCGTCCAACTCATCACGAAACGCGCGCAATTTGGACGAATTAGACCCCGAAACCGCCAACCGTGCCCCCTGAGCGGCCAAGCTGCGCGCAATCGCACTGCCAATACCCCCAGACGCGCCGGTAACGAGGGCGGCCATTCCGGTGAGGTCGAACATCCGATGGTCCATGCTCACAGCTCCTTCGCCAGCGCTTCGATGTCGGCCATTGTTATCACGCTGGTAACCTTTGCGTCTGGGGCGATCCGACCGATCATCGGACCAAGGACTTTGCCGCCCAGTTCGATGAAGTGCTCGGTTCCTGCAGCGGCCATGGCCAGCACGCTTTCCCGCCAGCGGACGCGGCCGGTGACTTGTTCGACCAGCAGGCGGCGGATTTCGGCTGGGTCGCTCACCGCGGCGGCGGTGACGTTGGCGTAAAGCGGTAGGCGCAGCGAGCCGGGCGGGATTCGCCCCAGCGCTTCGGCCATCGCATCGGCGGCGGGCTGCATCAAAGAGCAGTGAAATGGCGCCGAGACGGGCAGCAATATACCGCGCTTGATGCCGTGGTCCTTGACAATAGCGATCGCCCGCTCGATCGCCTCGCGGTGGCCCGAAATCACGACTTGCGTGGGATCGTTGTCGTTTGCGACGGTTAAAATCTGGCCCTCCGCCGCCGCATCGGCCAGCGCCTGCGCCTTTTCGACATCAGCGCCAAGCAACGCCGCCATCGCGCCGACACCGACTGGTACTGCCGCCTGCATCGCCTGCCCGCGCAGATTGAGCAGCCGCGCGGTATCGGCCAGCGAGAACGCTCCCGCAGCACACAATGCAGTATATTCGCCCAGGCTGTGTCCGGCGACGCTATCGGCCTTATCGGCCAGCGCAATCCCGCCTTCGTGTTCGAGCACGCGCAGCACCGCAATGGCGTTGGCCATAATCGCCGGCTGGGCATTTTGGGTAAGGGTCAGCTGGTCTTCGGGCCCCTCGCGCATCAGCGCGAACAGTTTCTGGCCGAGCGCGTCGTCCACTTCTTCGAACACCGCACGCGCGGCGGCGCTCGCATCGGCAAGGTCACCGCCCATGCCGACTTTCTGGCTGCCCTGCCCCGGAAAAACGAACGCTCTCAGTACCAAATCTCCTCGCGGCGGCGGTTATGGGCCAACCGTTCGCCCCGCAACCCCGAACGGCACGATCTTGTTGGCAGCGTCGTGGCCGATGTCGGCGCGCCCGAGCCAGGCGATGCCGGTCCGGTCGCACCAGTACCGGGCCATCGCTTCAGGCTCCGAGCCGAACGCACGGTCGTTTTCGGGAATGTCGCTGACCCGCCCGAGACGCAGACCGGCCACGCCCATCGGCGCGAGGTGATGGGTGACGTGGAAAAGCAGCCGATCAACCGCATACAAATGTTCAGCCACCTCCTCGACCATCACGACGTGGCCAAACAAATCGGGCATCAGGTCGGTGCCGACGAGCATCGCCAGCGTCATCAGATTGAACGCGACCGTCGGACGATCATCAAGCGATGGTTCCTCACCCCCTTCACTTCCGTCAAGCCAACCCAACACCCGCCGGATCGCATCGTCGCCCCCTACTCGGCGGATGTCGGCTGGCATCGGTGCATGGACGTGGTGCCCGATCCCCGCGCGGTAGAGCGCAGCGAGCAGTGTACCGCCATCGCTGTAACCAACGTACGCCTTGTCGTGTGCGTTGGGGCCCATGCCCGCAGCCACCTCGCCCGCGATCCGGTTGGCGCCATACCCGCCCCGGGCGAACCACACCGCGTCGAACGCGGGATCATTGGCGCATTCGAGAAGTGCAGACAGACGCAGCACATCCGATCCGGCGAAGTGGCCTTCGACCGCAAAGCACTGCTCGTGAAAATGCAGCGCATGCTGCGGAAATTCGGCGGTCGCCAGCGCGAGCACGCGATCCGCATCCGTGCGGGTGAACGGGGTAGAGGGGGCGCATATTGCGATGCAGGCCATGCCCTTCCGTAGCTTCGCGGTTGTAATGTCGCAAAGCCAAACCTAACCCCCGCCCGCATGACCTCTCCCGCTGCCGATCTCACCGCCCACCCCTGGTTCTTCTGCGGCATCGGTGGATCGGGAATGCTGCCCCTCGCGCTGATCCTGCGCGGCCACGGCGCCGAGATTGCGGGTTCCGACCGGAGCCGCGACCAGGGCCGCAGCGCCGAGAAATTCGCCTGGCTCGAAGCGCAGGGCATCCAGATGTTCCCGCAAGACGGCAGCGGGATAACAAGCGCCGACCAGACGCTGGTCGCCTCGGCTGCGGTCGAGAACACGGTGCCCGAGGTAATCCGCGCTGGCGAGCTAGGCTGCGCGCGGATGACCCGGGCCGAACTGCTCGCCACGCTGTTCAACGCTAGTGGTTGCGGGATTGCGGTCGGCGGGACCAGCGGCAAATCGACCGTCACCGGAATGATCGGCTGGATCATGGCGCAGGCGGGCCGCGACCCGACGATCATGAACGGCGCGGTGATGAAGAACTTTGTTGCCGACGATGCGCCATTCGCCAGTGCTCGGATTGGAGCAGGCGAGGTGTTCGTCAGCGAGGTGGACGAGAGCGACGGTTCGATCGCGCTGTACCGCCCGGCCATCGCGGTGCTCAACAACGTCAGCCTCGATCACAAGAGCCTGGAAGAACTGCGCGCCCTGTTCGGCGGGTTCCTCGCATCGAGCGGACGGGTTGCGCTTAACCTGGACGACGCCGAGACCGCCGCATTGCTTCCGCTCGCGCGTGAAGCCCTGACCTTTGCGATTGAGCGGGGCGATGCGACATTGCACGTCGCGCCCGGCACGATCAAGGACGCCGCCAGCGCCATCGCCGCGACCGTGATCGACACCCGCGACGGGTCACGCCATGCCCTGACGCTTCGCATTCCCGGCAGGCACAACCTGGCCAACGCGCTCGCCGCGCTGGGTGGCGCGGCTTTGGCGGAGGTTGCGGTTGCTCAGGCGGTTGCCGCGCTGGACAGCTTCATCGGCCTTGCTCGCCGGTTCGACATTGTCGGCACCAGTCCCGCAGGCATCACTGTGATCGACGACTTCGGCCACAATCCTGAAAAGGTCGCCGCAACGCTCGACACGTTGCGACGGCATCCGGGGCGGATCATCGCTTTCTTTCAGCCGCACGGGTTCGGCCCGCTGCGCCAGATGGGGGCCGAACTGGCCGAAATCCTAGCCACCCGGCTAGGACCCGACGACATCACTCTGCTGTGCGACCCGGTCTATTTTGGCGGCACGGTCAATCGTTCGGTGTCGAGCGAGCACGTCGTGGCGATGATCGAGGCGGCGGGCGGCCATGCCGAACATATCCCGGAGCGCGCCGGATGCGGCGACCGCATCGTCGCCCTTGCCCGCCCTGGCGACCGCATTGTCGTCATGGGCGCGCGCGACGATACCTTGTCGGCGGTCGCCAAGGACATCCTCGCCCGCGTGCCTTAACCCGCCTTGCGCTGGGCAATCGCCGGCAATCCGCGATCCAGTTCGAGGCGGTTGCGCCCTTTGGCTTTGGCCACCGTCAGCGCCAATTCCCCGGCCTTGATCGTAGCGTCGAGCGAGGCGCCGATTGTCGTCAGCCCCGCGCTAACCGTGATCGGAAGGCAGTCCGCGCCCGACGCACCGCTGGTTTCGGCCAGCGCGGCGACTATCCCGCGACAGATCGTTTCGGCATGGTCGAACCGCACGCCCGGCAACAGGATGCCGAAACTCTCGCCGCCGATCCGCGAGATGATATCGTCGTTGCGGGTGAACGCGCGGACCAGTTCGGCGAATGCCACCAGCAACTGGTCGCCCACCGCGTGGCCATAACGCATGTTGATCGCCTTGAAGTGGTCGATATCGAACATCGCCAGGCATCCGCCGATCCGGGCTTCGACGAGGTGCTGGAGCATCGAGACGAAGGCGCTGCGGTTGGTCAGCCCGGTCAGGGTGTCGGTCATCGCCGCGACGAACAGGCGTTCCTCGAAGGTGCGCCGTTCCTGGATGCTGCGCATGATGCTGACCGCGCCGTTGATAGTGCCGCCATCACCGATCAGGCACCGCGACTGGATCTCGTACCAGCGTTCCTGGTAATCGGTGGTGCGCGCCGGGAATTCGACCCAGTTGCCATCCTGACGCCCCGCTATCGCCGATTCGTGTTCGGCCATCACCGCCGCTGCCCGCGCCGGCTGGACCAGATCGAGAATATGCCGACCGAACAATCCGCTGACGCCGGCGAACGGCATCCGGTCCAGCGCCGGCGAGGCGCTGACGATATTGCCACTGCAATCGGTCTTCAGAATGATGTCGTTCGTGTTCTCAGCCCACAACCGATAGAGGGTGCTCCCCTCCTCGGGCGTAAAATGTACCCCCATCGCAAACTATGCCCCCGCGCCCCCCGTTAGGCGTCTCTGAAGTTAACCTGGTAACAAGCCCAATCTTTCTGCACGTCCGATCTTCGAAATTTGCCCACCCGAAGCCGCCAGTTACAGAACGTCATCAAATATAAAGCCGCGTTTCAGTACCTTTTAGTAAACTAACTGTGATTAACTGCGAATCGACTTTATATGACTGTTTACCATCAATTTATTTGAGGCAAAGCAGATTCGCGATCTTGCATTCCGGCATAATCACAATTCGATCGAAATCCGGATCTTGTCCGGACTGGTGCCCGCCGCTGTGGCGATCTCGGCGCGAACCCTCACCAGCAGATCGTGGAGCAGCGACTGGTCGTCCGCATCGGGATAAAGTTCGGTGCGAGTCACGCCCAACGCTTCGGCGAGCGGATCGATGCGGTTACCGACCGGACGGCTGCGGCCCTGCTCCCACGCCCAGACCGTCGGCTTGCTCACGCCCAGTCGTTCGGCGACTTGTGCAAGGGTCATCCCGCGCTGCTTGCGCAGGCGCTGGAGGCGGTGGCCGAAATCGTCGTCGAGCGCGGTCAGCGCCGCACGCGGGACACGGGGCATCTTGGCCGCCGTCCCGCGCAATTGCGCTGCGCCGAGTTCGGCCGGTGACAACGGTTGCTCGAACTGGCAGCCATAGAAGGCGGCGCTGGCCCAGCTGACGATCGCGCGCCGCTCGCCCGCTTCGGGCAGGTCGATCGCGAAGGCCTCGCCCACATCGAGCCGCGCCGCTGTCTCGAGGAGGACGCCGCTGGCGGAGATGTCGTGGACAGTGACCGCCGCGCGTTCGCCCTCGGCAGTCGCGCCGCTGGCTTCCAGGCGCAGGGTGTGGCGGAAGCTGCGACGGGGATCGTCGCTGTGCGGGGCTGGTTCGAAATGGGCTGCGATCGGCTTGGCTGGCGTTCCGGTTAGGGAACGCCACCACACCGCGAAGTAGTTAAATTCGGGTTACCACCGGCAAGGGAACGCGGCCACCTGCACGCCAGCGACGCCAAACCTCAGGCTTCCTCGCCCTCGGCCGGCGCTTCCTCGAACATGTCGGCGGGAATCTCGCCGGGCTCGAGGCTGCGATCCTGCGCTTCGGTGAAGCCCGAGGCGACATTGGTCTCCTCGAACATCGCCTTCATCACATCGACGCCCTGCGCCTGGAGTTCGGCCTCGTCGGGCGAACGCGCAACGTTGACCTTGACCAGGACCGCGACTTCGGGGTGCAGCGAAACGCGCACGTCGTACATCCCGATCGACTTGATCGGGCGTTCGAGCACAACCATCGCCTTGCTCAGCTTGGCACCATCGGCATTCAGCGCATCGACGATGTCGCGCACCGAAACCGAACCGTACAGCTGGCCCGAATTCGACGAGGCGCGGATCAGGATGACCTGCCTGCCCTCGACGTCCTTGGAATGCACTTCGGCCTCGCCGCGGCGA
The DNA here is from genome assembly GCA_031370045.1 of Novosphingobium sp. GTDB lineage: Bacteria > Pseudomonadota > Alphaproteobacteria > Sphingomonadales > Sphingomonadaceae > Novosphingobium. Next base: position 6,635 of record JANMPV010000085.1, read on the forward strand.
TTGGCGTTGTCGCTTTCGATCTTCGAGCGGTTGGCCTCGAAGACCTTCTTGTTCGAATCGTTGGCGCGCAACGCCTTCTTGTTGGGCAACAGAAAGTTGCGGGCGTAGCCGTCCTTGACGGTGACGACGTCGCCGATGCCGCCCAGTTTCTCGATCCGCTCGAGCAGGATGATGTCCATGTCGTGCGCTCCTTACTTGACGAGGTACGGCAGCAGGCCGATTTGCCGGGCGCGCTTGATCGCCTGGCTCAGCTCGCGCTGCTT
>JANMPV010000110.1:0-2629 GCA_031370045.1 Novosphingobium sp.
AGGCTCGGATCCTCGATCAGCGCGGCGATCGGCTGCATCCGGGCGAGCATCTTGGCGCGCGACTGGGCCTGCTTGGCGGTCGAAGCGCGCGCGCTGTTGCGCGCCACATAGTCCTGCAACCGCGCGCGCTGCGCGTCCTGCGAAGCCCTGGCCGAGGCCAGTTGCGCGGCCCGCTCGGCGCGCTGGCGCTCGAAGCTGTCGTAGTCGCCCGGGTACAGCGCCAGCTTGCCGCCCTGGAGATGAAGGATGGTATCGACCACGTTGTTGAGCAGATCGCGCTCGTGGCTGATCACGATCAATGTGCCCGGATAGCCCTTGAGAAAGGTCTCCAGCCACAGCGTCGATTCGAGGTCGAGGTGGTTCGAGGGCTCGTCGAGCAGCAATACGTCGGGCGCCGAAAACAGCAGCGCGGCCAGCGCCACGCGCATCTTCCACCCGCCCGAAAAGCTGTCGAGCGGCTGAGTCTGCATCGCCTCGTCGAAGCCGAGCCCGGTGAGGATGATCGCGGCGCGGGCCGGGGCGGTGTATGCGTCGATCGCCAGCAGCCGGTCATGGATGTCGCCCAGCCGGTGGGGTTCGCTGCAATGTTCGGCTTCGTCGAGCAGCGCGGCGCGCTCGGTATCGGCGGCCAGGACCACTTCGAACGGGCTGACGGTGCCGCCCGGCGCGTCCTGCGCGATATAGCCAAGCCGGGCGCGACGGGGGATTTCTACCGAACCGCCATCGGGTTCGAGCTGGCCGACCAGCACTTTCATCAGCGTCGATTTGCCCGCGCCGTTTCGTCCGAACAGGCCATAGCGGCCACCGGGACGCAGCGCAGCGGTGGCGCCGTCGAGGATCGTGCGCCCGCCAAGCCGCACGGTGATGTTGCTGATCGTGATCATCGTGGCGCGCCCCTAGCAGGCAAGCACGCCAAACGGAACCGTTTCATGTTGCGGTGCGGTATGGGCCAGTCGCCTTGCGTTACCCACCCCCAACCCGCTCATCCCGAGCGAAGTCGAGGGATCGGGCGCGAGGACGCACCATTGCGCGGCGTGTCTCGACTTCGCTCGACATGAGCGGGGGGGTGGTGGTGCGAGAGGGGGGGAGCGCAGACCCAAAACAAAACCGCTCATGCTGAGCTTGTCGAAGCACCCGCCTGTTACGCGGACGGGCCGTGCGCACGATGGTCCTTCGACAAGCTCAGGATGAGCGGGGTTGGGGGGCAGGGTAGCGTTGGTGCATCCACGCTTCCAGCGCCTCAACCTCCGCAGCGTCAAAGCGTAGCCCCAATTTGGTCCGCCGCCACAATACATCCTCCGCCGTGCGGGCCCATTCGCGGTCGATCAGATGGGCAACCTCGCGCTCACTCAGGCCGTGGCCGAAGTCTCGCCCCAGATCGTCTCGACTTTGCGCGTCGCCCAGGATCGTCCGGGCCAGCGTGCCATAGGCGCGGGTCAGACGCAGCGCCTGGTCTTCTCCGAGGAAGGGGTAGTCGCGCGCCAGAGCTGCGCACAGCTCGCCCGCCCCCTGCTTGGGGAAATCGCCCCCGGGCAGCGGCTCGCGATCGGTCCAGTCGCCGCCTGCGAGCACGGGCAGGTGCGGTTGCAGCCGGGCGAGCGCGGCCTCGGCGAGGTTGCGATAGGTCGTGATCTTGCCGCCGAACACCGACAGCAGCGGCGCCACCCCCCCTTCAGTTTGGGCGCCGCCATCGAGCGTGAAGCTGTAGCCACGGGTCGCCGCCTCGGGCCTGCCCTTGCCATCGTCGATCAGCGGCCGCACCCCGGCGAACGACCACACGACATCCTTGGGCGAAATTGCCTTGGTGAAGTAATCGTTCACCCCCGCGCACAGATAGGCGATTTCCTCTTCGGTCGCGCTGATCCCGTCGAGCGAGCCGTGATGATCGGCATCGGTGGTGCCGATCAGGGTGAAATCGCGCTCATAGGGGATCGCGAAGAAAATCCGCCCGTCGGGCAGCTGGAAAAAATACGCGAAGTCGTGGTCGAACAGCTTGCGCACCACAATGTGCGATCCGCGCACCAGGCGCATCTTCTGCTGCGGGGGCAGCCCGGCGCGGTCGAGCAGATCGAGCACCGCCGGGCCTGCGGCGTTAACCACCGCGCCCGCGCGGAAGGTCTCGCCGCCGGCCTCGATGATCCACGTTGCGCCCTCGCGGCGCAGCGCGGTGACTTCGCAGCGGGTGCGCACCGTGGCCCCGCGGTTGGCGGCGTCGCGCGCGTTGAGCACCACCAGCCGGGCATCGTCGACCCACCCGTCCGAATAGACGAACGCGGTGTGCAGACCCGGCTTGAGCGGTGCGCCCGCAGGATGCTGCGCAAGGTCGATCGTCCGGGTCGCGGGCAGATCGCGGCGGCCGCCGATATGATCGTAGAGGAACAGCCCGGCGCGCAGCAGCCAGCGCGGGCGCAGGCCTTTGCGATGCGGCAGGACAAAGCGCAGCGGCCAGATCACGTGCGGGGCGATCGCCCACAGCCGTTCGCGCTCGCTCAGCGCCTCGCGCACCAGCGCGAACTCGTAATGCTCGAGATAGCGCAGGCCGCCGTGGATGAGCTTCGTCGAATGCGACGACGTGCCGGAGGAGAGATCGTTCTGCTCCACCAGCAACACGCGCAAGCCGCGGCCCGCG
>JANMPV010000120.1:0-3660 GCA_031370045.1 Novosphingobium sp.
AGCTCGTCCTTGATCGCCTTCTGGCGGCCCTCGTCCTCGCGGCTTTCCTGATCGAGGCGCTTGGATTTTTTCTCGAGGTAGGTCGAATAATTGCCCTCGTAGGGGAAGTATTTGCCGCGATCGAGTTCGAGGATCCAGCCGACGACGTTGTCGAGGAAATAGCGGTCATGGGTGATCATCAGCACCGCGCCGGCGTATTCCTTGAGGTGGTTTTCGAGCCATTCGACGCTTTCGGCATCGAGGTGGTTGGTCGGTTCGTCGAGCAGGAGGATGCCCGGCTTCTGTATCAGCAGGCGGGTCAGCGCGATGCGGCGTTTTTCACCGCCCGAAAGGTTGGTCACCGGCCAGTCGCCCGGCGGGCAGCGCAGCGCCTCCATTGCGATCTCGAGCTGGTTGTCGAGCGTCCACCCATCGACCGCGTCGATCTTTTCCTGAAGCTCGCCCATCTCGGCGCCCAGCGCGTCGAAATCTGCGCCGTCCTCGCCCATCTCCATGCCGATCTGGTTGAACCGATCGACCATGTCGGCGGTCTCGCGCGCACCTTCCTTGACGTTTTCGAGCACGGTCTTGGTCTCGTCGAGCTGGGGCTCCTGCTCGAGATAGCCGACCGTGATGTACTCGCCCGGCCAGGCCTCGCCGGTGAAGTCGCTATCGATCCCGGCCATGATCTTGATCAGCGTCGATTTGCCCGCGCCGTTGGGTCCGACGATCCCGATCTTGGAGCCTTGGTAAAACTGGAGCGAAATATCCTTCAGGATCGGCTTGGGCGCGCCGGGGAAGGTCTTGGTCATGTTCTTCATGACGTAGGCATACTGGGCGGCCATCGGGGTGCGTCCTGTCGGGGTATGGCGGTGGTGCGGGGTTGGCCGCCCTGTAGGCGTGGGCGCGCGAGGGGGCAAGCGGGGGGAGACGCAGCGCAAGCGTCCGGTACCGGCAGCCGTCGCGGTGGATGATGCAAGGCCGGGTGAGGCCAGGTGCGCCGCCCTTGCCGATTATCGTCAGGCGGCGGTAGGGTTGACGCCAGAAAATGGTCGGTCGACCGCTGCCGTCGGTTTGGTTGGCGCCGTAATCCTTCGCGCCAAAGCCCCGGCAATCAGCCACAGCGCGATGGTCGCAGGGATCGCTACTAACCCGTCCAACGCATAGTGATATCCCAAGTGAACCGATCCGACCATGATAACCAGCAGAAAACCTAGCAGTAAATTGCCCGCGCGGCGAGAAATCCGCCTGGCCCCAAGCATCGTCATCACGGTCATGCCAACATGCAACGATGGCATTGCAGAAATGCCCCCGCCCAGATTCTGGTCACCCGCCCGAAACCACGCCAGCAACTGATCCTGAACCGGCAGGACCAGCACCGGATAGTGCGTGTTGGCCATCCGCAGATAGGCCATCTGGTCGTCGAAGTGGTGATTGCCGGTAATCGGTCCGACGAAACACGGTCCGACCGAAGCGAAGGCGCTTGCCAGGATCATCCCCATGACGATCCAGCTTAAAAAGCGGGTGATGAAGTACTGGGCGCGAAGCTCTCGGTCCCGCACGAAAAAGCAGAAAAAAGCTCCACCCCCGTAAATCAGCACGATCCAAATATGATAGGCAAACGACAGGGCCGAGGTAACGATTGGGAAGCCAAACACCGGCTGCAACACACGCCAAGCATCGGTACCAAATATCATCCGATCTGCTGCGATCAGCGTCGGATCCCAGCTATAGTTTAAAAGTGCTGGAAATGCAGTTTTTACGGATGAAAAAATCGGGATGTACAAGACCATGGCCGCCAGCATCGGCAGACCGCCGACAAGTTCGATCACGAAGGCCGGGTTCGAGACGAGTCTGGCGAGATAACGTAACGGGCTGGCTGGGCGGGCAATGTAGAGCTGGCGCGCGCCCATGACGGTTGCGACCACCCCCAGGGCGAACAGATAGAGCTTTAGATTTTCAATGCACGGTGTCCATCTCAGACCCGTGAGCCCCTTGTGCGAAAGGAACAGAATGACGAAGATCCAGCTGCACACCAGCGCGCAAAGAATCGGACCATCGTCATTCAGCCGCGTCCGAAATCCCGCAATTATGGCTTTCATCGAGCCGCTTCCCTACGTCCGGTTCAATCTGCAACCTCGCCTTAAGAATATATCCCTAATTTTTTGGTTGGCACCGCAGTGGGGCTGTGAACGAACCGACACGGTAACCCTTCGGTTTGACGCCCCAATCGCAACGCCCTTCCACTCTCGCCAGCAGATTCTCCAAAGCAATTTCTGCCTCGCCCCTTCGCGCAAGATTATCGTAAGCTGACCGCGTGCCGCGTCGCATGGGCGCTGTGGCGCACGACCTCCAACATCGTTACGAGGTGGAAAGAAAGGAGGCGTTGCGGGCCTGGACCGCACACGTCGTCATAGAGATAGGTTGAAATCGCCAGCAGCACACCGATCTGTAAAGCGCCAGGGAGTCATAGGTTCTCCCGAGCAGCGATGAACGCATCGGTTCAGGCAAACTCTCGATGAAGAGGCCGCTTGACGCCTTGGGCGAGCACCATCCGGTCAACTTCGGGCAAGCGCAGGGCATCGTTGCGCTCGTTGAAGGGCGAGATTCTCCCGCGCCTCTCGGAAAATGGCAGACTGATCGCAAATCGGGTCCTGTCTCCTTCGCATGAAAGATTCCCATCTGACGGAGGACGTACGAATTCATATTGTGAACGTTCACAATATGAGCTAACAAATTGCCTCAAGCCCGCTGAGAGGGGCCTCGACCGGGACAAAAGCATTTGTCCGGACGCATTTAGGGGGAGTTGGCACTCATGAATCGATTCGCAATGACACTCGCAGGCCTGCTGTGCGGCACGGCCATCTCGGCTCCTGCCATCGCTCAGGACGACTCCGCGCCAAAGCCCAAGCCGGTTCCCGTTGCCAGCGCGTCGCCCACCGATTCTGTCACCCCCGGCGAGATCATCGTCACCGCCGACCGCCGCGAACAGTCGATCCAGAAATATGGCGGCACCGCCTCGGTCGTCAGCGGCGAGGACCTCAAGAAGGTCGGAATCAACAGCCTGTTCGGGCTCAACGATTCGCTGCCCGGCGTGACGGTGTCGAACATCGACAATAACATCGAAATCTACATCCGCGGCATCGGCACCAACAACGAGACCGAGCTTGGCGACCCCGCCGCCGCGACCCATTTCGACAATATCTACATTCCGCGGACCGCTGGCCTCGGACCGGCATTTTTCGACATCAAGCAGGTCGAAGTGAACTATGGTCCGCAGGGCACGCTGCGCGGTCGCAACTCGACCGCGGGAACGGTCAACGTCACCAGCTATCCGCCCAAGCTCGGCAAGTTCGAGGGGCAGATCGGCGCCGGCTATGGCAATTACAATCACGTCGAGACGTTCGCTTTCGTCAACCTGCCGGTCGGCGACAAGGTTGCGTTCCGCGTCTCGGGCAACTTCAACCGCCACGACGCCTATTACAAGAATGTCGGCCCGATCCCGTCGACCCGCGCACCGCAAGAGGCCGACGACCGCGGCATTCGCGCGCAGGTGCTGTTCCAGCCGACGCAGCAGCTTAGAGTGCTCGTCTCGGGTGATTACAACCGCGCGGTCGGGACCGGCTATTTCGGCACCAACTTCTCGCAATTCCTCGGGATCGCCGGTGGGCTGACCAACCA
>JANMPV010000164.1:0-1969 GCA_031370045.1 Novosphingobium sp.
GTCGCCCCGGCCGAGCGCGCCGCCGGTCCCGCCGTCCAGCACGACGTCAGCGTGCCACTCGAAACCGTCCCGGCGTTCGTCGAGCAGGCGGTGGGCGAGGTCGAGGCGCGCTTCCCTGGTACCCGCGCGGTCGCGTTCGGACATCTGGGCGACGGCAACATCCATTTCCACGTCATCGCTCCGGCCGGCACCGACGGTCCCGCGTGGCAGGATGGCGAGGGCAAGGTCATCAGCCGCTTCGTCCACGATATCGTCGCGCGCTGGCACGGCTCGATCTCGGCCGAACACGGCATCGGCCAGTTGAAGCGCGACGAGTTGCGACGGTTGGGCGACCCGGTCGCACTGCACCTGATGGCCACGGTCAAGGCCGCGCTCGATCCGCAAGGGATCATGAACCCCGGCAAGCTTTTGTAAGCGCCCTTATGAACATCTGGCCCGGCTTGCGCCGCCCCGGCTAAAACCTTAAGAGCGCCGCCTTGCGCGCCGCCGAACCCCGGCGGAGCCCCTGTTTCAATCGCCCCGATCTATCTAGTGGAGAGAACTTCATGGCCAGCGCGCCGCAGCCCGACCTTCCCCTGTTCTACAAGGACCTGATGCCGCTCAACAGCCGCGATCACGGCACCTGGCGCGCGCGCAGCATGGATAGCGCGCCGTGGCTGGTCGGCCAGCACGCGGTCCCGCTGACGGTCGAAGAATTCCCCCAGGCGCAGCGCCATTTCCCGATCATCTTCGCCAGCGGCGACAACCCGGTGCCACTCGCGCTGATGGGCCTCAACGAAGGCGTCAACGTGTTCGTCAACGATGAGGGCAAGATCGATACCCCGATCTATCTGCCCGCCTACGTGCGGCGCTATCCGTTCCTGCTCGCCAAACTGACCCCCGATACCCAGGAGCTGTCGTTGTGCTTCGATCCGTCGGGCGATCTGGTCGGCGACTTTTCCGAGGGTGATCCGCTGTTTACCGATAACCAGCCGAGCCAGGCGACGCAGAACGCGCTCAACTTCTGCGAGAGCTTCGAGCAGGCCGGCCAGCGCACCAGCGCGTTCATCGAGGAACTCCAGAAGCACGAACTGCTGATGGAAGGCGAAGTCGCGATCCAGCAGGACGGCGTCGAGCAGCCATTCATCTATCGCGGGTTCCAGATGATAAACCAGGACAAGCTCAAGGAGGTCCGCGGCGACGTGCTGCGCGGCTGGAATCAGAGCGGCCTGCTGCCGCTGATCCACGCCCACCTGTTCTCGCTCGACCTGATGCGTGAGATCTTTTCGCGCCAGCAGGCGCTCGGCAAAGGGCCCGCGATCCCCACCCCACAAGTTGCAACCGCAACCGTCAATTGAGCAACGCCGCCGCGCAAGGGATTGAAACCTCGCGGAATTTTTTCCCGACGTAACCCTTGTCAGGCGCGCAATGCGAGCCTATCTTAAGACTGTTCGACTGGTGCTCCCCTCATGGCCCAGTCGAATTTGGTGCGCGCGAGCGCACCTCCTCCCTGAACCTTGGCCACCTGGTGCGATTTGCACCAGGTGGTTTTTTATTGTCTCGCCTCGCTGCGCTGCATCGCAGACCCCATGACCTAATCGACAAGCCCGACCCGCTGGCGATCGAGCGCGAAGCGGCCCGGCCCATTGGCATAGAAGTAAAGCAGCGCGCCCATGATCGCGATGTTCTTGAACAACGGCCCGGCATGGCCCGGGGCGAAATGCACGGCGATCGTTACGGGGATCAGTGTGACGAGAATAAGCAGGGCCGAGAGGCGGGTCAGAAGCCCCAGCGCGAGAGTGATCCCGAAGATCACGAAGACAGCGCCGCTGAGCCACAGTAGCCAGGACGGATCGCCGATCATGCCGACCATGTCGCGCCAAGGCGATTCCTCCATCCGCTGAAGCATGTGGTCATGGGCGGCGAAATGACCAATCCCGCCAATGATGAAGATCAGGCTGGTGGCGACGCGGAAAATCGGGTCGAACCA
>JANMPV010000205.1:0-2991 GCA_031370045.1 Novosphingobium sp.
GGCAGCGTAAACAGCCACGCGGCTTGCGCGGCGCCCTTGAGATCGCCGACTGCCGCCAGCGCCCGTGCCGCCGGGAGCAGTCCGATGGCTGCCACCACCGCCAGGAATTCGCGTCGTTCCATGGTCATTCTCCCCGATACCCGTTCTGCATGTCATGGCACGATGATCAATAGCGTAAACGCCGCGTGACGCCATGGGTCGGCTGGACCGGACCCCGATCCCGGACCGTCGACGGGGGTTGGTGCGGCCCGCTGAACCACCCCCTGGGAAAATGGTCACCCGGCTGGCCGCGCCCAACGCCCCGCCCGATGCTGGCTGCATGCGGCCGGGGGCTGACGCGAAAGTGGAGCGGGTAAGGGGAATCGAACCCCTCTAGCTAGCTTGGAAGGCTAGTGCATTACCACTATGCTATACCCGCGTATCCGCCGCCCTATAGGGTTCGCGGCCCAGGGCGGTCAATGTGCGGTCAATGTCCCGGAAAGTCGACCAGCGCATCGACTTCCAGCCCCGCAGCGCGCAATCGCGCGGCACCGCCGAGGTCGGGCAGGTCGATCACGAACAGCGCGTGGCTGAGCGCGGCGCCCGCCTGGCGCAGCAGCGCGGCGGTGGCCAGCGCGGTGCCGCCGGTGGCCAGCGCGGTGCCGCCGGTGGCGATCAGGTCGTCGACGATCACCACGCGCTGGCCGGGAACCACTGCGCCGGGATCGATCTCGAGCCGGTCGGTGCCGTATTCGAGCGCGTAATCGATCCCGATCGCGCGAACCGGCAGCTTGCCCGGCTTGCGCACGGGCAGGAACCCGAGACCGAGCTGGGCTGCGACCGCCGCGCCGAAGATGAACCCGCGCGCCTCCATCCCGGCGACCAGTTCAGCGCCCGAGGCGTGGGCGCGCTGGGCCAGGTGGCCGACACAAGCGGCAAAACCTTCGCCGTGGCCGATCAGGGTGGTGATGTCGCGGAACAGGATGCCGGGCTGGGGGAAGTCCGGGACGGTGCGGATCAGGGCACGCAGGTCGGCGGGGGTCATCCTGTGTTCTGCCCTCTAACCTCATCCTCGTCATCCCCGCGAAAGCGGGGATCCACCTCCAACGGTGCATCGGATCGCAACGTCATGAGCTGGGTTCCCGCCCTCGCGGGAATGACAAAGGGGGGTAGATTGGGCCTGCCCGCCTCAGTGCTTCTTGTCGCGCCAGACATTCTGGTAGGCCATGTAGGCCAGCCCGGTCAGGGCGAACAGGAACAGCAGCACCGGCCACCCGGTTTGGTTGCGCTTGGCCAGCTTGGGCTCGGCGGTCCACACGAGGAACGCCGCGACGTCCCTGGCCATCTGCGGCACGGTCGATTTGGTCCCGTCGCCGAAAGTCACCTGCCCATCGCTGGTCAGCGGCGGAGTCATAGCGAGGTTGAGGTTGGGGAAATAGGGGTTGTAATGCAGCCCTTCAGGTGTCTTGGCATCGGGGAACTGCTTGAGCAGCGCGGCCGGTTGGTTCTGGTATCCGGTGAGCAGCGAATAGACATAAGCCGGACCTTCGTGGCGGGCCTTGGTCATTAGCGACAGATCGGGCGGGATCGCGTTGTTGTTGGCGGCGCGGGCGGCGATGTCGTTGGCGAAGGGCTTGGGGAAATAGTCGGTGGCCAAGCCCGTACGGGTGTTGACTTCGCCCGTGTTGGGATCGACGCCGGGAACCTGGAAGCCCTTGGCGATCGCCTTCACCTCGGCTTCGTTATAGCCAATCTGGCGCAGATCGCGGAACGCGACGAGGCGCAACGAGTGGCACGCCGAGCAGACTTCCTTGTAAACCTGGAAGCCGCGCTGGAGCTGCTGCTTGTCGAAGTTGCCGAACACACCGTCGCTGGCGAGTGTGAGTTCCTTGGGGTGCTTGTGGAACGAGCGCTCGACCGAGTGGGGCATGCCCTCTTCAGCGAAGTTGATCGCGCCGACGACGAACGACCATAGCACCGCGACCGCGAAGAACAGGCCGGCGAGGATCCCGAAGATACGAACCATGGGCTTTGCTCTTGTCCTAAGTTTCGGCGTCAGGCGGCGGGAACGGGTTGGGCAGAACCTGCGCCAGAAAAGGGCGCAAGCACCGCCTTGTCGTCCTTGCCCAGCACCGCCTCGGTGATCGAGAACGGCATCGGCTCGGTTCGCTCGATCGACGAAACGATCGGCAGGATCACCAGGAAGTGCAGGAAGTAGTAAGCGGTCGCGAGCTGGGCGACCAACACGTAGGGCTCTTCGGCGGGCGAACCACCGCAATAGCCCAGGATCAATACGTCGACCAGCAGCACGTAGAAGAACTTGCGGAACAGCGGTCGATATTTGCCCGAACGGACCGGCGAGGTATCGAGCCAGGGCAGGAAGAACAGCAGCAGGATCGCGCCGAACATCGCCACCACGCCCATCAGCTTGGCCGGAATGAAGAAGAAATCCGAGGTGAACGAGCGCAGGATCGCGTAGAACGGCCAGTAATACCATTCGGGCACGATGTGCGCGGGCGTGCTCAGCGGGTTGGCCGGGATGTAGTTGTCCGGGTGGCCGAGCCAATTTGGCGCGAAGAACACCATGAACGCGAACAGGACGAGGAACACGCCCAGTCCGAAACCATCCTTCGACGTGTAGTAAGGGTGGAACGGCACGGTGTCGCTCTCGCTCTTGATCTCGACCCCGGTTGGGTTCGACGACCCCGGAATGTGCAGCGCCCAGATGTGCAGGATGATGACCCCCAGAATCACGAACGGCAGCAGGAAGTGCAGCGAAAAGAAACGGTTGAGCGCGGCGTTATCGGGCGAGAACCCGCCCAGCAGCCACTGTTGCAGCGGCTCGCCGACCAGCGGGATCGCGCTGAACAGCCCGGTAATGACCTTGGCCCCCCAGAAGCTCATCTGCCCCCACGGCAGGACATAGCCCATGAACCCGGTCGCCATCATCAGCAGGTAGATCACCACCCCGAGCAGCCAGATCATCTCGCGCGGGGCCTTGTAAGAACCGAA
>JANMPV010000206.1:0-3528 GCA_031370045.1 Novosphingobium sp.
CCGCTCGCGCGATGGGCCTCGAAGTTGTGGAGGGCTGACACCATGGCCAAGCCAACCAAGAAGCACAAAGCCCTCGCCACCCAGCTGGGCGACAACCAGAAGCTCTATGGCGTCGACGAGGCGCTCAAGACCTTGCGTAACCTGGCGAGCACCAAGTTCGACGAGACGCTCGTAGTCGCGCTCAACCTGGGCGTCGATCCGCGCCACGCCGACCAGATGGTCCGCGGCATGGTCACGCTGCCTTCGGGCACCGGCAAGGACGTCAAGGTTGCGGTGTTCGCGCGCGGCGACAAGGCCGAACAGGCGCTTGCCGCAGGCGCGGACAAGGTCGGTGCCGAAGACCTGATGGAAGACATGCAGGCGGGCAACGTCGATTATGGCCGGGTCATCGCGACGCCGGACATGATGGGCGTGGTCGGCCGGCTGGGCAAGCTGCTTGGCCCCAAAGGCCTGATGCCCAACCCCAAGCTGGGCACCGTCACCCCCAATGTGGCCGAGGCGGTCAAGGCGGCCAAGGGCGGACAGATCGAGTTTCGCGTCGAAAAGGCCGGGATCATCCACTCGGGGATCGGCAAGCTGTCGTTCTCCGACGATGCGCTCAAGGCCAACTTTGCCGCGTTCGTCGATGCGATCGTCAAGGCCAAGCCGGCCGGCGCCAAGGGCAAGTACGTCCGCAAGGTCGCGCTGAGCTCGTCGATGGGCCCGGGGCTGAAGATCGATACCGCGGAAGTCACCGGAGCTTGATCGCCTGACTGTTTTGCCAGCCATTCGGGGCCGGGAGGGGTGACCTTCCCGGCCCTTTTTGCGTAAAGGGTCCGATGACCGATTCAATCTGGAGCATCGCGATCCACGGCGGCTCGGGCAGCATGACCCGCGCGACGATGTCCGAAGCCGTGCAGGCGGAGCATCTCGCGGCGCTCGAAACCGCGCGCGATGCGGGGGCGCGGCTCCTCGCGGAGGGAGCCAGCGCGCTTGACGCGGTGGTCGCGGCGGTGACGGTGCTCGAGGACGATCCGCGGTTCAATGCCGGGCGCGGCGCGGTGTTCACCTATCACGGCACCACCGAACTCGACGCCGCGATCATGGACGGGGCGACCCGCGCCGCGGGAGCGGTCGCCGCGGCGACCCACACCCGCAATCCCGTGCGGCTCGCCCGCGCGGTGATGGAAGCCAGCCCGCACGTGTTCCTCTCCGGCCCCGGCGCCGACGAATTCAGTCGCGAGCAGGGGCTCGAGCAAGTCGATCCCGACTGGTTCGCGATCCCCGAACGCTGGCGCCAGTTGCAGGAACTCAAGGCGAAGAAGCTGGGCTGGTACGATGTCGATCTCAAGTACGGCACGGTTGGCGCGGTGGCGGTCGATGCGACGGGGCATGTCGCCGCCGCGACCTCGACCGGCGGGCTGACGGGGAAACGCTGGGGGCGGATCGGGGATAGCCCACTGATCGGCGCGGGGACGTATGCCGACGACCGCGCCTGCGCGGTTTCGGCCACCGGCGCGGGCGAGTTTTTCATCCGCACCTCGGCGGCGCACGAGATCGGCGCGCGGATGCGGCTGTTGGGCGAGAGCGCGCAAGTCGCTGCCGACGCGGTGATCGCCGAGATCGGCGCGCTGGGCGGAAGTGGCGGGGTGATCGTCGCTGCGCCCGATGGCTCCACGGCGTTCGCCTTCAACACCCCCGGCATGTACCGCGCGCGGGCCGACAGCGCAGGGCTACGCGAATCTGCGATCTTCTCCGATCGGGATTGACTGTGCGTTCCAATTGGTTAGCATCGACATAGCCAAGGGGCCGGCTCAAAAGCTAACACATTAGCGGGTCGCCCGACTCCAGTGCTTTTTCGGAACCGGCGGATTGTCCGCCGACCGTGGACTTGGAGGACTGTCCCATGCGTACCTTGCGTCTCGCGGCTTTTGCCGCTGTTACCCTTGCCTTTGCCGCGCCGCTGCCAGCCGCGGCGCAGAACGATCCGTTCATGGGCGGGGACTATGTCTCTGTCACCGGCGTCTCGATCGACGACGGCCACTATATGGATTACGCCACCTTCCTCAGCGGTTTCTACAAGGCGCAGGAAGACTTTGCGGTCAAGCAGGGGTGGCAGAGCAGCTATGAAATCCTGTCCAACGTCAATGGTCGCAAGGGCGAGCCCGACCTCTATCTGGTCCGCCGCTTCAAAAGCATCCCCGATGGTGCCGAAGGCGAGCGTCGCGCCGAGATGATCCGCAGCCAGGTCAAGATGGACGATGCCCAGATGCAGGCCGCCTCGGGCGATCGGGCGAAATTCCGCCACGTCGAAGGGACGATGCTGCTGCAGGAAATGAAATGGCGTAAGTAGGAGTCAGGCTTGGCGGGGGAAGGCGCTTAGCTTTCCCCCACATGCTTGTCGGCCTTGCGCTTGCCAAAGCGCATGCCTTTTTCCAGCCGCCCGCGCAGCTGCGCGTAATAGGCTTCGAGGAACGCGCGCTCGTCGCCGCTTCCCGGCTCCCAGCCGATCTTGCGGCAGATCGCCTCGGCCACCGCGACCAGGTTTTCGCTCCGCCCATCGCGCAGCACGCGTTCGAGTGTCTGCAACTCATATTCGCCATAGACCGCCAGGTCGGCTTCGCTGAAGCGGAACCGTGCCCCAGTAACTTCGCTGGTCCCCTCGCGCGCTGCCGTGCCCGTGGCGAGAACTGCGGCCAGCTTGCCGCGCGGCGCCTCGACCACCCAGCTCCCGGCAATGATGTCGCCCGCGCGCAAGCGGTCGCGGCCTGCCAGCGGGATCGCCAGAAACACCAGCAGCCAGCCCAGCGTCGCGAAAGTCGCCATGCCGGTGTCGCCGCCCTGGCTGGCCTGGGCGAAGAACACCGCGGGCAGGAACAGCTCGATGTCGCGCATGAGGTTGCGCGCGATCACCGCCTCGGCGGTCAGCTGCGCGCCATCGCGCGCGGCGATGCGGATGCCCGCGAGCCGCTTGCCGGGGGTCGCGCCGCGCGGGCGCAGTTCGAAGAACAGGAAATAGGCGTTGCGGAACAGGAACATCGCCACGATCCACAGCGCCGCAAAGGCTTGCAGAACGCGCCCCGCCGCGTCCTTTTGCTCGAATGCGCCATCGCCCACCTGCAAGGTGCCGAACAGCACGAAGATCAGCAGCAGTGTGGTCAGCAGCATCGCCAGCCCGATGATCCCCAGATCGATCAGCAGCGCTCCCGCGCGGCTCGAGCGCGAAGCGACGGTGAAGCCCAGCGCGATGCCTTCGGGGGTGACCACGGTGCGGCGGCGGCGCTGCGCATCGAGCACCGGGCGCGCGCGCCGGACCGCCGTATTCGCGCACACGCCGTTTCTCCGCGGGCGCCGCGCCGCCACGCGAACAGATAGCCGATCCAGAACACCAGCATGAAGCTGCCGATCGCGAACCGCCCGACCGGATCCTGGACGAGCTGACGGAAGAACCCTTCGAGCACTGCGGCGACGATCAGTATCAGCACCACCCCGCTCATCACCAGCGCGGCGCGGCGACCCGCGACGGCGGCCGCATCGAGCAACGCGGCC
>JANMPV010000273.1:0-6058 GCA_031370045.1 Novosphingobium sp.
CCCAGCTTGGGGATGCGGATTTCGCTGGCCACAGGTTAGGTGCGTCCCACGCTGGCCCGGATCGCTTCGACAATCTGCGGCTTGGTCGGGATCCATGCCTGTTCGAGGACGCTGGCGAAGGGCACTGGAGAGAACGTCCCGCCGATCCGCAGCACCGGTCCCTTGAGGTGGTCCCACAGCTTTTCCTGGATGGTCGCGGCGATCTCGGCACCGGTGCCATAGGGCCGGACCGCCTCGTGCAGGGTGATCGCGCGACCGGTCTTGCGCACCGAGGCAAGTACGGTAGCCTCGTCATAAGGCGCGATCGTACGCAAGTCGACGACCTCGACCGAGAGGCCTTCCTTGGCGAGTTCCTCCGCCACCGCCACCGCATCCAGCACCGTGCGACCGTAGGTAATCAGCGAAATATCGCTGCCCTCGCGGGTAATCGCCGCCTTGCCGAGCGGCACCCGATAGCCCGGACCCGGGTCCTCGGATTTCAAACCGTAGCACAGGATGTTCTCGATGAAGATCACCGGATCGTTGCAGTCGATCGAGGCGCGCATCAGGCCCTTGGCGTCGGAGGCATTGGAGGGGGTAACCACTTTGAGCCCGGCGACGTGCGCAAACCAGGCTTCGAGCATATCCGAATGCTGCCCGCCAAAGCCCACGCCGACCCCGGTGGTGGTGCGGATCACCATCGGCACGCTGGTCTGCCCCCCCGACATGAAGCGCAGCTTGGCGGCGTGGTTGACGATCTGATCCATGCACACGCCGACGAAGTTCATCAGCATGATCTCGGCAATTGGGCGCTGGCCTGCCAGCGCGGCACCGATTGCCGCACCGATGATCGCGGTTTCCGAAATCGGGGTGGCGCGGATGCGGTTCTCACCGTATTTTTCGGTGAGGCCCGAAGTAATCTTGAACACCCCGCCGCCCTGCTTGGCGGCAACGTCTTCGCCCAGACAAAACACCCCGGCGTCCTCGGCCATGGCTTCGTCGATGGCGTGGTTGAGCGCCTGGGTCATTGTGATCATGCCCATCAGGCCATCTCCTCCTCGAACACATCCAATTTGAGTTCGCGCGGATCGGGCAGCGGCGCGGCGAGCGCACTTTCCACCGCAGTGTCGATCTCGGCGTTGATATCGGCGACCATCTTGTCGAGCTCTTCTTCAGTGAACTGGTGGTCGAGCATGACCTGGCGCAGTTTTGGCAGCGGGTCTTCGCGGTTCATTTCGGCGATGTGTTCGGGCGGCATGTACGAGAAATCGGCGCCGAAAAAGTGCCCCATCATCCGATAGCACATTGCCTCGATCAGCGTGGGGCCTTCGCCCGCGCGCGCCCGCTCGACCGCGTCCAGCGCCGCGCCGTACATCGCGTGGACGTCGTTACCATCGACCCGCACGCCCTTCATGCCATAGCCCTCGGCGCGTTCAGCGATGCCCACGCTGTCGGTGTGGTCGGCATAGGCGGTGTGTTCGCCATAGCGGTTGTTCTGGCACAGGAACACCACCGGCAGTTTATACAGCTGGGCCATGTTCATCGCTTCATGAAAGCCGCCGATGTTGGCAGCGCCATCGCCGAAGCTGACCACGGTGATTTTGCCATCGCCATTGTTTTGGCTGGCCATGGCCAGGCCGTTGGCGATCGGGAGCCCCGATCCGACCACGCCGGTGGTGACCATGATGCCCTTTTCGGGGTGGGTTATGTGCATCGTCCCACCTTTACCCTTGCAGGTGCCGGTGGCGCGGCCAAGACATTCGGCCCACCACTTTTCGGGCGGGATGCCCTTGGCGGTCTGCTCGCCCTGACCGCGATAGGTGCACACAACGTAATCGTCATCGTTGAGCGCGGCCATCATCGCGGCGGAGACCAACTCCTGCCCGCGCACGCAGTAATACTGCACCGCAACCTTGCCGCCCATCAGCAGCGAGCGGAACTTCTCGTCGGTGCGGTTCACCTTCATCGTGCGAACATAGATGTCGCGCAGCTTGTCGCGGTCGATTTCGGCCATGGTCGGGTCTTTCGGTAAAATCGGAACTGCCTGAACTTTAAAACTGCACCCGCTGGGTGAAGCCGCCGTCGACGACGACATTGGTGCCGGTCATGTAGGGGCAGGCGGGGCTGGCGACGAACACCACCACCTTGGCGACCTCGTCAGGCTCGCCATATCGGCCCATCGGCATCTTCGCGAGAACCGAATCGAACAGCGCAGGCACGTGCTGCTTGATCGTGTTCCAGTTGCCATCCTCGTAATAGATCGCGCCCGGCGAAACGCAGTTGACGCGGATTTTCTGCGCCGCCAGCGACTGGCTCAGCTGCGAGCCATAGGTGATCAGCGCGGCCTTGAGCGCGTTGAACGCCTGCGGGGCGATGAAGGTCTCGAGCGCGGCGGTCGATGACATGAAGACGATCGATCCGCTGCCGCTCTCGGCCAATTTGGGGGTCAGCACCTCGACCGCCAGAACCGCGCCCATGATGTCCATGTCGAGCGTCTTTTGCCAATCGCCAGTCCCGCCGGTGCCCGAAGAGCTCGCCATGTGGACGAAGATGTCGCACCCGCCCAAACTGTCTGCAGCTTTGCCCAGCCATTCCTTGTAGGCGTCGGCTCCACTGGCCATGTCGAACACTTCGCCATGAACTTTGCCCGGTCCCGCCGCGCCGATCGCGGCCTTGGCGGCCTCGATCTTTTCTTCCTTGCGGCTCATGAACGCGACGTCGGCGCCTTCAGCGACGAAGTGCTTGAGGCTGGCGAGGCCAAGGCCGTGCGCCCCGCCGTTCATGATGACTTTCTTGCCCTTGAGTCCCAGATCCATCGCCCGTGCTCCTGCGGTTCGCTGACTGCCGTTATAGCGTGCCCGGTGGGACTAGAGGATCGCTGCGGCGGCGGGTATCAGCAAAAGTAAGAGCCGCGTTCGGGCACCGGATTTGGCAGGGTGCGCTGGTGCGGTTTGTGGACCACAGGGTGTTGTCAGTAGGTTTTGCAGGGGAGCAAACGTGTCATGAAGCTTTATTCCAGCCTGGGTCCCAATCCGCGCCTGGTCCGCATGTTCCTGATCGAAAAAGGGATCGAGGTTGAGCGGGTCCATCTCGACATCATCAGCGGCGAGAACCGCAGCGCCGCGTTTGCCGAAACAAACATTCTCCAGACTCTGCCGGTGCTTGAACTCGTTGACGGGACCCGGCTAACCGAATCGTGGCCGATTTGCGAATATCTCGAGGAACAGCAGCCCGAGCCCAACCTGATCGGGCGCACCGCGCTGGAGCGCGCCGAAGTCCGCCGCTGGGTCCGCTGGTTCGACCAGGACGTGGTCGTGCCGATGACGATGGGCTTTCGCGGCGGCGGCGGACGGCCGATGTTCGAACCACGGATGACCGTGGTTAGCCCGGGTGCGTCAGACGAGATGACCGCGCTGGCCAACGAGAAATACCTGTGGCTCGATGGGCAACTCGGCAGTCGCGATCATCTCGCGCTCGGCCGCTTCACGCTCGCCGACCTGATCGTGTTCTGCTTCATCCAGTTCGGCTTCACCGTCGGCTGGAAACTGCCCGATGGCACGCCCAATCTCGCCCGGCTGGTCGAACAGACCGGCCAGCGAGCTTCGGCGGCGGTGTGGCGCGACAGCGAGTAGTGCCCGACCTCTCGGGCAAGGTCGCGATCGTCACCGGGTGCGCCTCGGGGATCGGGGCTGCGACGGTCCGGCGGCTGCGCGATGACGGGGCGCTGGTGCTGGGGACCGATGTCAACGCCGAGTTGGGCCAGGCGCTTTGCGATGAGGTGGGTGCCGAATTCGCCTGGCAAGACGTCGCCGACCGCGGAGGCTGGCCTTGGATTGTGGAGCAAGCAGTTTCGCAACTCGGTCGGCTCGACATTCTGGTCAACAATGCCGGGATCGTCGGCGGGGCCTCGATCGGCGCAATTTCCGACGAACAATGGGACCGGATCATCGCGGTCAACCTGACCGGAACGATGGCCGGATGCCGCGCCGCGATTGCCGCGATGATCGCCAACCCCGGCGGACCCAAGGGCTCGATCATCAACCTCGCTTCCACCACTGCGATTGCTCCGTTGCCCAGCGACGTCGCCTATTCGGCCAGCAAGGGGGCGGTGCGGGTGCTATCCAAATCGGTGGCGACCTGGTGCGCGCAGCAGGGCTACGCGATCCGCTGCAACACGGTGATCCCGGGCGCGACCGAGACTGGAATTTTGAACACGGCCGAATTGGCCATGCCGGGCCTCAAAGCGATTGTCGCTAAGACCTCACCGATGAACCGCCTGGCCGATCCTGCCGAGACCGCAGCGGCAATCGCCTTCCTAGCCTCGGACGAATGCCCGTTCATGACCGGGGCGGAGATGCTGGTCGATGGCGGGGCGCTGTCGATCCATCCAGGCTTCTAAGCTGCTAAGCGTATCTGCCGAGCGGTCCACGCGAATATGCCGAGCGCGGCGACGCCGGATGCCGCGCAGACGATGAACACCGCGAGGTTGAGCGAGGCCGCGCCGAACTGCGGCTTGAAGGCATCGCTCATCGCGCCGATCGCCGCGGCGCTCAGCGCCTGGCCAATCAGGTTGTTGAAGAACAGCGCCAGCGCTACCCCGAACGCGCGCTCGCTGGCGTCGAGCGACAGTTGCATCAACGACAGGATCGGTGCCTGGGTCGCGACGAAGATCGCGTAACTTACCGCGAACAGCCCCAGGAACGCCCAGAACTGGCCAGCCATCAGACACAGCGCCAACGGGATCAGGCAGATCGTACCGAGCAGCCCCGGCAGCCACGCCCGCCAGCGTTCGTCGCGGCGCACCAGCCAGTCGGTAAGAAACCCGCCCGCGATCGGCCCCGGTATCCCGCCAACGAGAAACGCGAGGCCCAGATACAGCCCGACGGTGCCGGTCGATACGCCGAAATTGCGCAGCATGATCGGCGCCATCCAGATCGCCAAGGCGTATCCGATCATGATCTGGACCGCGAAGCCGGCGACCACGCCGAGGTAGACCTTGTTGCGCAACAGCCGCTTGATCGTCACGCCCAGCGGTCGCTGGCGGGCCTCTTCCGCGCCGCCCAGGGCATAGCGCCCGCGTGGCGGTTCACGCACGGTTACGAAAATCAGCAGCGCGTGGAGTATACCCGGCAGCCCCAGCAGGACAAATGCCATGCGCCAGCCGAACGCGTCGGCGAGCAGCCCGCCCGCGATCAGCCCGGTCACGGTGCCCACGGTCGCACCCAAGGTGAGAAAGCCCATGGCGCGCGCAAGCTGCTCGCGACGGAAATAGTCGGCCAGCAGCGATTGCCCCGCCGGACCGCTCGCGCCTTCACCCACGCCCACTCCCATGCGCATGATGAACAGCGACCAGAACCCGGTCGCCACGCCGCACAGCATCGTCATCACGCTCCACGCCGCAAGCGCGCCCGCGACGATGGTCTTGCGCGTCGAGCGATCCGCCAGCCGCGCAAAGGGGAAGCCGAACAGCACGTAGAACAGCGAGAACGCGACCCCGGTGAGCAAGCCGATCTGGCTGTCGCTCAGCAGGAAATCGCGCTTGATGTCCTCGATCAAAATCGACAGCACCAGCCGGTCGGCCACGCTGAACAGGCTGACGACGGTCAGCGCCGACAGCACGTACCAGCGATAGTTGACGCTCTCGGGGCGGTCAGTGGTGGGGGCGGGCATAAAGGCCGTTGTCGATCGGGACTTCTATGCCGGTCAGGAACCGCGCTTCGTCCGACGCGAGGTACAACACCATGTTGGCAACATCGCGCGGTGCGCCCAGCGCCATCGCGGGCAGCGCGCCTTCAGCCACCGGCTCTTCCACGCCGGGCCTGCCCGAGACGGCCTGAACCATCGGGGTCTCGATTCCGCCCGGCATCAGCACGTTGCAGCGGATGCCATAACCTTCGTCCTGACAGTGCATCGCGATCGATTTGGTCATCGATCGGATCGCGCCCTTGGCTGCGGTGTAGGCGACGATCGTGCCATAGCCCATCAGCGACGCACTCGACGCCATGTTGATGATCGAACCGCCGCCCGAGGCCTTCATCAGCGGCAGCGCATACTTGCAGCCGAAGAAAGTGCCCTCGAC
>JANMPV010000287.1:0-2382 GCA_031370045.1 Novosphingobium sp.
CAAACCCTCGCCAGCCTCGCCGCCTCGCTGGTCATCGGCCTGGCCGCGCTCGAACCGGGCGCGGATGCCGAAATGCTGTTCGCCGCGAGCAACCACGAGGAAGATTGGCAGGCCGAGCAATGGGGCAGGGATTACGAAGCCGAAGCCACCCGCGCGCGCAAGCTGGTCACGTTCACCGGCGCAACGCGATTTGCGGGGTTGGCGCGGGGATAAAGCTTGATGGCGATTGAGTAGGCACACAACACCCGCTCATGTCGAGCGTAGTCGAGACAGCCCGCGCAACGTGTCTCGACTACGCTCGACATGAGCGGGGTTGGAGTGCTGATTCAGTTCAAGACAACAAAGCGTTGGCTTACCCCACCCAATCAGCCACCTGCCGCGCCACATCGTTCGCGGCGCGATTCAAAGCCGGCCCCAACACCTCGGGCTCGGCGCTCGCGCCCTGGCTCGCTTCGAACCTGCGGACCTGGACCAGGCCGCCTTTGGTGGTGCGCATCGCGTCGAAGCGGACCACGGCGGCGTTTGTCGGCGCATTGAATCCCATCGCCAGCAGGCGGCCCGAAAGGACTTCGCTGTTGCCGGTGCCGGGTTCGCTTTCGAGCACCAGGCGGCTGCCCTTGGCGCGGATGGTTTCGGCGAGGAGCCGCTGGAACAGCCGCGCCGGGCGTTCGGCCCAAGCGGCCTTCTTGACGTAAGCCAGGTTGGTGGCATCGACCTGCACCGGCACGCGGGTGACGTTAAGCGCCAGCGGCGCCTCGGGCACTTCGACCACCAGCGCGCTGGCCAGCGATCCGCTTTGCCCCGCGCCCGCGGGAGCCGGATTTTCGGCGGTCAGGTCGAACAGCGTCGGCGGGGTCTTGGGGCCGAAGCTGAGGCAGCCGCCCAGCAACAGCAGCGCGGCCAGCGGCGCGGTTCGAGTGATGGTTCCGGGCCTCATGGTACGAGTATCCTTCACTTCTTGTAGTCGGGCAGCTTGGGTCCGCCGATTACCCCGCCCACGCCCTGATCGTTGAGCCGGTCGGTGACTTCGCGCAAGGACCGGCTGGTGGCGCGCAGATCGCGCATCGCGGCCTCGGCGGCGGGCAGCGTCTGTTCGGTGAGCTGTTTGGCCGCGGGGCGCGCATCGCCCAGCGTCGCCTTGAGCTCGTCCGCCGCGCCCTGCGCCGCCTTGAGCGTGGTACGCAGCTGATCGGCCAACTTGTCGCCGTTGTTGTCGAGCGTCTTGTTGAGCGAATCCCCCGCGGTCTCGAAGCTCGCCAGCGTCTCGTTGGCCTGGCGCAGGGTGAGTTGCAGTTCGCTCAGCACGCGATCGATCTTGGGCGAACTGTCGGCCAGGCTGCCGGTCATCCGTTCGCTGTTAGCAAGGATGCCCTCGATCGATTGCTGGTTCTTGTCCGACAGCATCAGCGTCAGCCGCTCGGTGAGCGTGGCCAGGCGTTCGAGCAACAGCGGAGCGTTGGAAAGGATCGCGTTGATCCCGCCCTGCTTGGTCGGGATCACCGGCACGCCCTCTGGACCCGGCTCGGTAATCGGCGGAGCGCCGCGCACTGCGCCGTTGAGCTGGATTGCCGAAACCCCGGTGAAACTACCCTGGATTGTCGCCACGGTACCCAGCAAAATCGGAATTTTCTGATCGACGGTGATCCGAACGCGGACGAATTCGGGATCCTTCTCCCACAGTTCGATGGTCTTGATCTGGCCCGCCGGAACCCCCGAAAACGCAACCTGCGAACCCCGCGCCAGCCCATCGACCGACTGCTTGAAGAAGATGTCGTATTCTTTCTGGTCGGCGCTGTTGAGCCGCGCGAGCCAGATGATGCCCGCGGCCAGCGCGGCCAGTAGCATCAGACTGACGGCCCCCACCCACAGATGATTTGCGCGCGTTTCCATGCTCTTGCCCCTTGCCCCCTATGCCTTGGCCGACGCCGCAATGTCCACGGATTTTGACTGCGGATAGGCGGTTCGGCCCGCATCGAGGCGGTCCTTGGTGTCCTTGGCGGCGCGCCCGCGCGGACCGTTAAAATATTCCTGGATCCACGGGTGTTCGGTGGCGAGCAGTTCGGGGATCGTCCCCACCGCGATCACCCTGCCATCGGCCAGCACCGCAACCCGGTCGCAAATTTCGTACAGCGTATCGAGATCGTGGGTAATCAGGAACACCGTCAGTTCGAGCGCCTGTTTCAGCTCGACGATCAGGCTGTCGAACGCTGCCGCGCCGATTGGGTCGAGCCCGGCGGTGGGCTCGTCGAGAAACAACAGCTCGGGATCGAGCGACAGCGCGCGGGCGAGGCCGGCGCGCTTTTTCATGCCGCCTGAAAGCTCGGCGGGGTACTTGCTGGTCGCCTCTTCGGGCAGGCCCGACAGCACCGTCTTGTAACGCGC
>JANMPV010000340.1:0-3578 GCA_031370045.1 Novosphingobium sp.
AAATGCCCAAGATGAAGACCAAGAGCGGCGTCAAGAAACGCTTCAAGCTCACCGCCACCGGCAAGATCAAGCACGGGGTGGCGGGCAAGCGCCACCGCCTGATGAGCCACAACGCCAAGTACATCCGCCAGAACCGCGGCACCGATGTGATCTCCGACGCAGATGCGAAGACGATCAAGAAGTGGGCGCCCTACGGGCTGAACTGAGCGATTTCGAGCCGGATGACGTCATCCGGCGAAACGGAAATCGCGCCAACGAAATTGCGGAGTACGAATCATGGCACGTGTCAAAAGGGGTGTAACCACCCGCGCCAAGCACAAGAATATCCTCGAGCAGGCCAAGGGTTATCGCGGCCGCCGCAAAAACACCATCCGCGTAGCGCGGCAGGCGGTCGAGAAGGCCGGGCAATACGCCTATCGCGACCGCAAGGTTAAGAAGCGGTCGTTCCGGGCGTTGTGGATCCAGCGGATCAACGCCGCGGTCCGCGCCGAAGGGCTAACCTATTCGCAGTTCATCCACGGCACCAAGCTGGCGGGGATCACGCTCGACCGCAAGATCATGGCCGACTTGGCGATGAACGAAGGCGGCGTGTTCAACGCGGTGATCGCCCAGGCGAAAGCCGCGCTTCCTGTAAGCTGATAGGGCGCGCGGTCTGATCCCGGCCAATCGCCAAGATCACGGAAGGGCGTCGGCTGGACCAGTCGGCGCCCTTCTTCGCATTCGCAGCCCCACTTCTTCGCATCCGCAGCAAAGAATCGCTTTACCTCCGTTTCGGAGTGGTCATACTCTTGCTTAAGGGTCTGCCAACGAAGCAATAACCGGGGGGCCGGTCGCTTGATTGATGATTGTCAGGTCGGGGTGCGGTTCCACCAGCCGCCAGAGGCGTTGCGTCCCTATTTCACGACGTTCTATTCAACCGATGTCGAGGTTCCCGCAGGCCAACGGGTGGTGGATTTCCTCCACCCCGAATGGGCCGGGATGCGCTTCGTCACTGGCGAGCTGCCCGATGCCGAGATCGCCGGGCAGGCGTCGCTGCCGCCGACCGCCTTCATCGCCCACGGCCCGACCAGCACCACCATCCGCTTCACCGCGGGTTCGCTGCGAATGTGGGGGGTCGGGCTACTTCCGCTCGGCTGGGCCAAGTTCGTCGGGACCCCCGCCGACAAGCTGGCCGACGTGCTGGTCGATGGACACGATCACCCGGCGTTCGCGGGCTATGCCGAACTGGCCGACGGCCTGTTTGGCGCGCAGCCCGATCCCGCGGCGGAATTGGCGCGGATCTCCGCATTCTTCGCGGCCCAGGTCGATCGCAAGGTGTCCGATGAAGCGCGAATCCTGTCCTGCCACGCCGCGTTGGTCGATACCGAGGTCGCGACCGTGGCGGAAATGGCCGAGGCGGTGGGCCTGCCCGGCTACACGCTCGAGCGGATTTGCCGCCGCCACTTCGGTTTTCCCCCGCAGCTACTCCTGCGCCGCCAGCGGTTCATGCGCAGCCTGGCGCAGTTCATGCTCGATCCCTCGCACAAGTGGATCGGCGCGCTCGACGATCACTATCACGATCAGTCCCAATTCGTTCGCGACTTCCATCGCTTCATGGGGATGAGCCCGCGCGAATACGCCAACGCGCCGCACCCGATCATCGGCGCGGTGATGCGCGCGCGGTTCGAAAACGCTGGCGCTGCGGTTCAGGCACTGCATGTGCCGGGCACCGGGCAGCCAGGCTGAGCCCGAAGCGCTGCAGACAGTCGACCTACGCATTCTTGCGCGCTACGCAGGTGGGCGCGTACTTCGTAGATGAGGCGCAAATGGAAAGGGGCCGCAAATCAAGCTTCATAGCAGCATCAGGCATGACAATGTTTCGGTCGGTTACGCGTTACCCGCGCCGCCCCTGAGGCCGTACATTTCGACCTATTCGCTGACAGTCGTCGCTCCCGGATCCCAGACCGTTTTCGACGAAGTCTATCCCGAATGGGCCAATATCAGACTGACCGACGACGGCGATATGGCCGCATGTACCGGACCTGGTGAACTGCTGCGCTGCAATCCCGCCGCAGGCATCGGCCCAACCAGCCATGCCACCCATTTCAGCCTTGCCCCCGGACGGTACTGGACCATTGGCCTGCTTCCCATGGGCTGGGCGCGCCTGCTCGACGTCGATGCGTGCGAGTTTGCCGATCGCTGGAGCATTCTCGAACATGCTCCAGAGTTCGCGCGGTTCACCCCGCTGGTAGACGACATTTCGTGCGAAGATGCCGACGAAGCAGCCGCCCGGATCGACGCACGCTTGTTGGGAATGCTGGCGCGTCCCCCGCGCGACGAAGACGCCATAACCCGCACCCACACCGCGCTGATCGACCCGGCGGTGACCACGGTTAGCGACCTGGCTGCGCGCGTCGGAGTAAGGACCCATACGCTCGAACGGCTGTGCAGGGCCGTTTTCGGCTTTCCGCCCAAGCTGTTGCTGCGCCGCCAACGTTTTTTGCGCAGCCTGTCGCAGTTCATGCTCGATCCCTCGCTCGCCTGGATCGACACGATGGACACGCAGTATGTCGATCAAGCGCATTTCATTCGCGATTTCCGTCGCTTCATGGATACGACCCCCAGCGCCTACGCCGCCCGCCCGCATCCGGTGCTGTGGGCCGCGGCGCAGGCCCGCGCCGCAGTTTCGGGCAAGGTCATGCAAGTTCTCCAGGCCCCGCAGAAAGCCCCCGAGAGCGGCGCCCTGAGCGGTGCACTGAGCGGGGCATTGCGATAGCGGTCGCCCGCCTCTAGTGGCTCTGCCGATGGAACTGACCGACCAGGCTCGCCTCGCGGACACGCTCGCCGCGATCGCCACGTCGGCCGATGCCGATGTGCTTGAGGTGCAGCGCATCGCCGCGCTCGGCAAGGCGGGGTGGATAAGCGCCGCGCTCAAGACGCTCGGCGGAATGGGGCCGGAGCAGCGTCAGTTCGAAGGACCGCGGATCCAGGGGATACGCACCGCCGTCGCCTCGGCGATCGAGGCACGCAAGGCGGTGCTGGAGCAGGTCGCACTCGATGCGCGGCTGGCCTCCGAAACGATCGACCTCACTCTGCCCGCGCCCGAAGCGGCGCGTGGCGCGATCCATCCGGTCAGCCAGGTGATGGACGAACTGGCCGAGATTTTTGCCGATCTGGGCTTCGCGGTCGCCACCGGGCCCGAGATCGAGGACGACTGGCACAACTTCACCGCGCTCAACATGCCCGAAACGCACCCGGCGCGGGCGATGCACGATACGTTCTATTTCCCCGACCAGATGGCCTCTGACGGGGGCAAGATGCTGCTCAGAACCCACACCTCGCCAGTCCAGATCCGGACGATGGTGAAGCAGGGCGCGCCGGTGCGGATCATCGCGCCGGGGCGGGTCTATCGCAGCGACAGCGACGCCACTCATACCCCGATGTTCCACCAGATCGAGGGGCTGGTGATCGACAAGGGCATCCACCTCGGCCACCTCAAGTGGACGCTGGAAACCTTCCTCAAGGCGTTCTTCGAACGCGACGACATCGTCCTGCGGCTGCGCCCGAGTTACTTCCCGTTCACCGAACCCTCGGTCGAA
>JANMPV010000359.1:0-1686 GCA_031370045.1 Novosphingobium sp.
GCGCTGATTGGTCGGGTCCGTTCACCTCGCATTCATCGATGAAGCGTTCTTTTCTATCGATGAATTGAGGAGAGTGCCACCGTGCAGATCGATCGCGAGCGCAGCCCGGGAATGAAACTGCTGTTCGTGGCGATCGTCGCCGCGGTGCTGACCATCCCGCTGATGCTGGTCTATGCGCTGGTCTACGATCGGCAGGACCAGTCGCAGACTGCGCAGGCCGCCATCGCTGCGGGGTGGGGCGGGACACAGGTGATAGCCGGGCCGGTGATCGTGGTCCCGTTCCGCACCACCCAGACGCAGAACGAGGAAGTCGAGGGCAAACGCGTCACCCGCACCGTCGAGGTCGAGAAACTGCTCTACATTTCGCCGGTCGAAAACCGCGTGACCACCGCAATTGCGCCGCAGGAACGGCGCAAATCGATCTACCGCAGCGTGCTTTACGAGGCGAAAGTCGCAGGCGCCGCCAGCTTCGCGCTGCCCGCCGATCTCGAGCGCTTCGGCGTCATCCGCGAACGTCTGCTGTGGGACCGCGCCGAACTGCGGATGGGGGCGTCCGACGCGCGCGGGCTGACCGAAGGCGGCAGTTTGAAGCTGAATGGCACAGCGTTGCCACTGCAACCCGGCAAGGGCCCGGCAGCATCGGGCGGGCAAAGCTTCTTCGCGTTCCTGCCGTGGAATGGCGAGGGCACAATCGCGATCGACTATGCCTTCGGCTTGCGCGGCAGCGGGTCGCTCAGTCTGGTCCCGCGCGGCGGATCGACCAAGTGGACGGTAAAATCGCCGTGGCAATCTCCAAGCTTCGGCGGCGCTTTCCTGCCCGCCAAATCGGAAGGCGGCGAGCAGGGTTTTCCCGCCAGTTACACCATCGACAAGCTCGCGCTGGGCCAGGCACCGGTGATGATGGAAGACCCCGGACCGCCCTCGGTCGACGGTGGCGGTAGCCGGAACTACGCGACGATGGACGTAATGGAAGCCGCCCCATCGGCGCGCGACACCGCGTCGGGCGGAGCCTCGGAGGTCATCGGCGGCCCGGCGCGCGCGGTCACCGTCGGGCTGGTCGAGCCGGTCAACCTGTATTCCAAGGTCAACCGCTCGGTGAAGTACGGCTTCCTGTTCATCGGCTTCACGTTCCTCGCGTTCTTCCTGTTCGACGTGGTCGGCGGGGCGCGGGTCGCGGTGGCGGAATACCTGCTGACCGGGGCGGGACTCGTGCTGTTCTTCGTGCTGTTGCTGGCGTTTTCCGAAGTTGTCGGCTTCACGTTGGCGTACTTGCTGGCGAGCGCGGCGATCATCGGCTTGCTGACCGCCCACAGCGCCGCGGTGCTCAAAAGCTGGAAGCGCGCGCGGTTCATGGCGGCACTGCTGGTGGGGCTGTATGCGCTGCTGTTCGTGCTGCTCAACCTTGAGGCGTGGTCGCTGCTGATCGGCGCGGTGCTGCTGTTCGTGGCGCTTGCGGGCGTGATGTACGCGACGCGGAACGTCGACTGGAGCGCGGTGGGGCGGAAGGACGAGGGGGTGGTGGATGCCGCCCACCTGTTCAAGTTCCGGCTGGACTACGAGACAGGGGCCGCCCCCCAGTTCAACGGCAACATCAGCGACCAAAGCTGGCAGAGCTGGGCCGCCGGCCGGCCCGCCACCGCCGGGGCCGCCCGGGCCTACGCCTACACCTACGATGCCATGAACCGC
>JANMPV010000402.1:0-3420 GCA_031370045.1 Novosphingobium sp.
TCGGTTCAAGATACTGGAGGACCGCAACGGTCGCGCGGTAATCAATTCGGCGACGCATCATCCGGCGATCATGCCGGTCGTGCAAAATTTCGAGAACGGGCAAGTCGATCCCAAGGGCGCCGAGAGCTTGCTCGCCGATCCGCGCCAGCGCCGCCTCTTACTCGATCGGCTTGAACCTTTCCTCGCCGCCAACCGTGCCAGTGGGGCTGTATTCGACCTCGAGGATCTCGACCGGGTCGGACAGGGCCATTATCTAGAACTGCTTCAAGAAGCGCGGGTCCGGTTCGCGCATCATGGATGGCTGGTCACGGTCGCGGTCCCGGTCGCCAGCGAATGGGACATGGCGAGCTTCGCCCGGGTCGCGGACAAGCTGTTCCTCATGGCCTACGACGAACATTCGTCCGACGGCGCGCCCGGACCGATCGCGTCGCAACAGTGGTGGGCGGGCAGCCTTGCGTCCGCCATCCGCCAGATTCCAGCCGACAAAATCATCGTTACGATCGGCAACTACGCCTATGACTGGCATGACGGGACCGCCGATCCGCTCAACGTCGAAGAAGCGTGGCTGGAAGCTGCCGACAGCCAGGCAGTACCAACGTTCGATCGCCCCAGCGGCAACAGTAGTTTCGCCTTCAGCGATGAAAGAGGCCATCCGCATGCTGTCTGGATTCTGGACGCAGCAAGCGCGTTCAACCAGCTGACCCTGCTCGACCGATCGGGACTCAGGCAAGTCGCGCTGTGGCGGCTGGGGGCGGAGGATCCCGCGTTGTGGTCGATCTTCGGCCGCAATATCGCCTTGCCGAGGCGCGCGGCCGGACTGCAGCATCTTCCCGTCGGCACCAACGTCGATATCGAGGGCAGCGGCGAAATTTTACGAGTCAGCTCGCTCCCGAAGGCTGGCGAACGGCGACTAGCGTTGGACCCCAGAGGGCTGATCGGTAACGTCGAATTCGTCAATTTGCCGCGGCCGTTCACCATTTCGCGCACCGGGTACAAGACGCGCGACCTTGCCCTCACCTTCGATGACGGGCCGGACAGTCTGTGGACGCCCAAGATCCTCGACATCCTTAAGGCAAAGCATGTTCCCGCGACGTTTTTCATGGTCGGCGAGAACGGACTAACCCATCGTGGTCTGCTCCAGCGCATGATTGCCGAGGGGCACGAGCTCGGCAGCCACACCTACACCCACCCCAATCTCGCGACGGCTGGGAAAATCCAGACCTTGTTCGAGCTCAATGCCACGCAGCGCCTTTTCCAGGCTTTTACTGGCCGGACGCTCAAGCTGTTCCGGGCACCATTCTTCGGGGATGCCGAACCGACGACGGCGGACGAGATCCTGCCAGCGCTGCAAGCGCAGGATCGCGGCTATATTTCGGTCGGCTTGCACGTCGACAGCGAAGACTGGCAACGGCCGGGAGTGACGCAGATCGTCGGCAACGTCCTTCGCGGCGTGATGTCGGGCACGCCCGAGCGTAGCGGTAACATCATCCTGCTTCACGATTCAGGCGGAGATCGCAGCCAGACGGTCGCCGCGTTGCCGATCATCATCGATCAATTGACCGCGCGCGGTTATCACTTCGTTCCAGTGTCGAGCCTCGCTGGCCTGACGCGCGCGCAGGCGATGCCGGTGCTGTCCCCCGCAGACCGTGTGGCAGCTGAGACCGACCTCGCGCTGTTCGACCTGCTCGATTTCGCAGTTGTCATGCTCGGTCTTCTGTTCGCAGTCGCGCTGACGTTGGGCATCGCTCGATCGCTGGTTCTGACTGGACTCGCTCTGGTCAATGCCCGGAAAGACGCTGGACGATCGATTCCGGCCATCGATCCGGATCGATTGGTCACGGTGCTCATTCCCGCGTTTAACGAAGAACGGGTGATCGAACGCTCGATCCACCAAGTCCTCGATAGTCGCGAAGTGCATGTGGAAGTCATCGTCATCAACGATGGATCGACCGACGGCACGCTCGGCGTCATTGAGAAAGCGTTTGGTGCCGACGACCGCGTGCGCGTGTTGAGCCTAGCCAACGGCGGAAAGGCGCGGGCGCTCAATCAAGGACTCGAGCTGGCAAGCAGCGACGTCGTAGTTGCGCTCGACGCCGATACCCAGTTCGAGTCTATGACCATCGCGCGCCTGGTACGCTGGTTCGCAGCCGACGAGCGGCTTGCCGCCGTTGCCGGCAACGCCAAGGTCGGCAATCGGGTCAACATCGTCACCAAATGGCAGGCGCTCGAATATATCACCGCCCAGAATCTGGAGCGTCGCGCCTTGGCTCAGCTTGGCGCGATGACGGTCGTTCCGGGAGCTGTTGGCGCGTGGCGAAAGAGCGCCATCGAAGAGGTCGGTGGATTTCCGCCAAACACGCTGGCCGAAGACCAGGATTTGACGATCGCGGTCCAGCGCGCGGGGTGGCACGTAACCTATGATCAATCCGCAATCGCCTGGACGGAAGCGCCGCAATCGCTGCGCCAACTTGCGCATCAGCGATTCCGCTGGGCTTTCGGGACGATCCAGTGCGTGTGAAACACAAGCGGATCATCATCGAAGGACGACCGCGCGGACTCGCACTAGTGGGGCTGCCCCAAACCATCCTCTTCCAATTGCTGTTTGCTCTGGTTTCGCCGATCATCGACCTCGCCTTGGTCGTGAGCATATTTAGCACCGGATTCTCGATCCGCGCGCACGGTTACAGCGCGATTAAGGGGGACCTCGGGAGGATGGCTTTCTTCTGGCTGTTGTTTGTGGCCATCGAACTTACCGCAGGCTTGATCGCGTTCGCGCTTGAACGCCGCGAGCGCTGGGGCCTGATCGCGTGGATGATCCCTCAACGCTTCGTCTACCGGCAGGTCATGTACTACGTGGTGATCAAGGCCGGCATTCAAGCTCTTCGCGGGCCACGCGTCGGTTGGACTTCGATCGCGCGCTCGGGCGAAGTGAGCATGACCGGGCGGGACGCCTGAATGGATCAGATCAGCCGGGCGGCGATGGCTAGCAGGGTGGGAATGATGACGATGGCGGAGGCGAGGTAAGCCGCCCTCGGCGCCGGAAACGACCGCCGACCGAGGATGTTGCCGAGGATTAGCGCGCATCCCAGCCCCGCGCCGGTGATCGTCCAGACATAATACCGCATCCCCGTCGCGACCCCAATCACCAGATATCCTAAGCCGTAGAGAAAGGCCGACGCTGCGACAGCCAACTCGGCCCCTCGCACTTTCGCCGACCGGCCGACGATCAGCGCGGCCAGAGCGACGCATAGCCAGAAGACTGGCCAGCCAAGGGGCGTGATTGCGGCGGCATTCGCCAAGGCATCGACCGCCTCGAGCACACGATTGCGACGGACCTCAAACTTCCATGGATTGTCGACGGACGCGGTCCAGGCGGTGGAGCGGGGCCCCGACGGCACGATCAACCAAATCGATTGATTG
>JANMPV010000404.1:0-6685 GCA_031370045.1 Novosphingobium sp.
GAGTGGCCAGACCAGGGACAGCCCCCTTTGGATTTACTTATAGCCTCAGGGATATCGATCGGTTCGTACCGGGCAGTCCCGTCGCGACCAATGTAGGCCTAGCGGGCGGCCTGCTCAAGGTGCGTGGCAAGATTTTCGATCTGCAGCGCCGCCGCATCGATCCGCTCTGCGATTTTTGCCAGCGCCGGGCCGTCGTCTGCCGGGGCGGGGGCACCGCCGCGCACGGTCATCTCGTGGATCTCGTCGGCCAGAAGCAGCGCGGCGAACAACAGCATCCGGCTTTCGCTCTGCCCACTGGCCCCGCCCATCGAACGCAGCTTTTCGTCGATCCGGCGGCCGAGCAGGGCAACGTGCTCTTCTTCGCCATCGGCCGAGGCGACGCTGTACTGGCGGCCGCCGATCTCGAGGCTGACGTTGCTCATTGCGGCATTCCGGTGAGGATCTCGTCGAGTTTGCGCAACGAACTGGCGACGCTCTGCTTAAGCTGATCGTGGCGGTCGCGCAGGCCTGCGAATTCGGCGGCATCCACCGACGGCCCGGTGGGCAACGCCTGCGCTGCGGCCTCGGCGCGGTTCAGCGCTGCGCTAAGGCGGGCGAGCGCCTGATCTATCTTGCTGGTATCCATTGCGGATGTAGAGCTAGCACAATCGGCGCGCGCGACAACCACCGCGGTGACGTCATGCCGCCGCCACGGCGCGGTTCGCGGCACACGGCTGTGGGAAACGCGCGCAAGTGCCTCCCTTGACGCGCCCGGACCCCTTGCGCAAAGGGATCGCCCGAATCGTCCCTTTCCTCAGGGCGTCCCCGCAACCAGGCGAGCACCTTTGCGATGACTATCGATCCGATCCGGCTCGCCCCCATGGCCAATGCTATCCGCGCCCTTGCCATGGACGCGGTGCAGGCCGCCAATTCGGGGCATCCCGGAATGCCGATGGGCATGGCCGATGTCGCCACGGTGCTGTGGACAAAATATCTCCGCCACGATCCCGTCGATCCCGCCTGGCCCGATCGCGACCGCTTCGTGCTGTCGGCCGGCCATGGCTCGATGCTGCTATACGCGCTGCTGCACCTGACGGGCTACGAACGCCCGACGATGGACGACATCCGCAACTTTCGCCAGCTCGGCAGCCCCTGCGCGGGGCCTCCGGAAAACTTCGAGCTGGCCGGGGTCGAATGCACCACCGGGCCGCTCGGCCAGGGGCTGGCGATGGCGGTCGGCATGGCGATCGCCGAGCGCCACCTCAACGCGACCTTCGGCGCCGAGCTGGTCGATCACCGCACCTGGGTGGTCGCGGGCGACGGCTGTCTGATGGAAGGCCTCAACCACGAGGCAATCGGGCTCGCCGGACACCTCAAGCTCGGCGGGCTCAACGTACTGTGGGATGATAACCGCATTACCATCGACGGGCCGACCTCGCTTTCGACGAGCGAGGACGTCGCGGCGCGTTACCGGGCGACGGGTTGGCACGTGACGGCGTGCGACGGCCACGACTTCGGCGATGTCGCCCGCGTCATAGAAGAGGCCTTGGCCGATCCGCGGCCCTCGCTGATCGCCTGCCGCACGATCATCGGCAAGGGCGCGCCCAACAAGCAGGACAGCCACGATGTCCACGGCGCGCCGCTGGGGATGGATGAGATCGCCGCAGCGCGCGTGACGCTGGGCTGGACGGCACCTCCGTTCGAGATTCCCGCTGACATTTCAGCGTATTGGAAGCTGGCGGGCACGCAGGGGCAGGGTGCCCATGCCGAGTGGCGGGAACGTCTGGCCGCTTCGGACAAGGCCACTGCGTTCACCGCGCAGATGTCGGGCGAACTGCCCCCGTTGACCGGATTTGGCGAATATCTGACCAAGATCGCAGCCGATAAACCGACCTTGGCGACCCGCAAGTCCAGCGAGAACGCGCTCCAGGTGCTGACCGCCGACGTCCCCGCGATGATTGGTGGATCGGCCGATCTGACGGGTTCGAACAACACCAAAACTTCATCCACCAAGCCATTGACCGCCGCAGATTATTCGGGCCGCTACCTGTACTACGGCATCCGCGAATTCGGGATGGCCGCGGCGATGAACGGGATGGCGCTGCACGGCGGAGTGATCCCTTATGGCGGCACGTTCCTGGTGTTCAGCGACTATTGCCGCAACGCCATCCGCATGTCCGCCTTGCAGCGTGCGCGGGTGGTCTATGTGATGACCCACGACAGCATCGGGCTGGGCGAGGACGGACCAACGCACCAGCCGATCGAGCACATCGCATCGCTCCGCGCGATGCCCGGGCTGACGGTGTTTCGCCCCGCGGATGCACTTGAAACCGCCGAGTGCTGGCAGCTCGCGCTGGAGAATGCAGACGGCCCTTCGTTACTCGCGCTCACGCGCCAGAATTTGCCTGCGCAGCCTCGTTCGGCGAGTGGAAATCTAAGCGCCAGGGGCGCCTATCGCCTTCTCGCAGCTAAGGCGCTGCGCAAGGTGATCCTGATCGCGACCGGTTCCGAAGTCGCGCTGGCGGTCGATGTCGCCTCGGCGCTTGAGGCGCAAGGGATCGGCGCGGACGTGGTCTCGATGCCGAGCTGGGAGTTGTTCGAGGCGCAGGATACCTCCTATCGCGACGACCTGCTGCCGGGTCAGGCGCTGCGCGTGTCGATCGAGGCCGGAACCACATTTGGCTGGGAACGCTACACGATGCCCAATGGCTTGCGCATTGGTATCGACGGCTACGGCGCCTCGGCCCCGGCCAGGGACCTGTTCGCCCACTTCGGCTTTACAGTTGAGGCGATCGTGCCCAAAATTCTCGCAAAAATAGCATCCTAGAAGGAGCAATTCGCATGGCAACCAAGGTTGCAATCAACGGTTTCGGACGCATCGGCCGCCTGGTCGCACGCGCCATTCTCGAACGCCCCGATTGCGGGCTCGAACTGGTCTCGATCAACGATCTTGCCGACGCCCAGGCCAATGCGCTGCTGTTCAAGCGCGACAGCGTCCACGGGCCGTTCCCCGGCGAAGTTTCGGTCGATGGCGATGCGATCGTGGTCGATGGCAAGCGCATCCTGGTTACCGCCGAGCGCGATCCGGCCAAGTTGCCGCACAAAGCGCACGGCATCCAGATCGCGCTCGAATGCACCGGCTTTTTCACCGACCGTGCCAGCGCGCAGAAGCATATCGACGCCGGAGCGGCCAAAGTGCTGATCTCGGCTCCGGCCAAGGGTGTCGACAAGACCGTAGTGTACGGCGTGAACCACGGCGTCCTGACCGCCGCCGACACGATCGTTTCCAACGCCAGCTGCACCACCAACTGCCTCGCACCTTTGGCAAAAGTCGTCCACGAGGCGGTGGGCATCGAGCGCGGGCTGATGACCACGATCCACGCCTATACCAACGACCAGAAGATCCTCGACCAGATCCACTCCGACCCGCGCCGCGCCCGCGCTGCGGGGATGAGCATGATTCCGACTACCACCGGTGCGGCGCGCGCGGTGGCCGAGGTTCTGCCCGAACTGAAGGGCAAGCTCGATGGCTCGGCGATCCGCGTGCCCACGCCCAACGTCAGCCTGGTCGATCTGACCTTCACCCCGAGCCGCGACACCACCGTCGAGGAAATCAACGCCGCGCTCAAGGCCGCCGCCGAGGGCCCGCTCAAGGGCGTGCTGGCGTACAGCGACGAGCCGCTCGTCTCGATCGACTACAACCATTGCCCGGCCAGCTCGACCATCGATAGCCTCGAGACCACCGTGCTCGAAGGCAAGCTGGTTCGCGTCGTCAGCTGGTACGACAACGAGTGGGGCTTCTCCAATCGCATGGTCGATACCGCGGGGGTGATGGCAGGGCTGCTCTAGGGTCTGTTGCGATGACCACGTTCAAGACACTCGATGACCTTGGCGATGACCTTGGCGACGTTCGCGGCCAGACTGTATTGGTCCGCGAGGACCTCAACGTACCGATGGCCGATGGCCGGGTCAGCGATGACACCCGCCTGCGCGCGACGATGCCGACGCTGCTCGAATTGGCCGATCGCGGCGCGAAGGTGCTGGTGCTGGCGCATTTCGGGCGGCCGAAGGGGGCGCCTGACGCGAGGTATTCGCTGCGCCAGGTGGTGTCCGCGTTGGCTGCGGTGCTCGGCCGCCCGGTCGGCTTCGTCGAACCCGGAGAGCAATCCGATCTTGCCGAGGGTGAGATTGCGGTGGTCGAAAACACCCGCTTCGATCCGGGCGAGGAGGCCAACGACCCGGCTTTCGTTCAAACTCTCGCCAACCTCGGCCAAGTCTATGTCAACGATGCCTTTTCCGCCGCGCATCGCGCGCACGCATCGACCGAGGGCCTGGCGCATGTGCTGCCTGCGTATGCCGGGCGGGCGATGCAGGCCGAGCTTGAGGCGCTTGAGAAGGCACTCGGCCATCCCGAGCATCCGGTGGCGGCGGTTGTCGGCGGGGCCAAGGTGTCGAGCAAGCTCGAAGTGTTGCGCCATCTGGTCGGCAAGGTCGATCACCTGATCATCGGCGGCGGGATGGCCAACACCTTCCTCGCCGCGCGCGGGGTAAACGTCGGCAAGTCGTTGTGCGAACATGATCTTGCCGCAACAGCCGAAGTGATCCTCGCCGCCGCCGATGCTGCGGGCTGCACCGTCCACTTGCCCTACGATGTTGTGGTGGCGCGCGAATTTGCCGCCAACCCATCATCCTTGCGCACCTGCAACGTCCACGAGGTCGCCGCCGACGAAATGATCCTCGACGTCGGCCCGCAGGCGGTCGAGGCGCTCGCCGATGTGCTCAAGACCTGCCGCACGCTGGTCTGGAACGGGCCGCTCGGCGCATTCGAGACGCCGCCGTTCGATACCGCGACCGTCGCCCTGGCCCGCACCGCAGCGGCGCTTACCCGCGAAGGCTCGCTGGTGTCGGTGGCGGGCGGCGGCGATACCGTTGCCGCGCTCAACCATGCCGGAGTGGCCGACCAGTTCAGTTATGTCTCGACCGCGGGCGGCGCATTCCTCGAGTGGATGGAGGGCAAGACCCTGCCAGGCGTCGCAGCGCTGGAGGCGGCTGCCAAAAGGATGACGCGATGAGCGAAGATCAGGCGGTATCGTTCGAGGACCGGCTCGTCCGCGTCACCGAGGGTGAGTTTGAAGGCTGGTACGTGTGGCAAAGCGACGCGTTCGAGCAGCGCGCCGGACCGTTCTACGAACGATTCGACGCCGATGGACGCGGAATTGCTGCGTTCCGCGCCGACCTGCGTCATATGAATGGCGGCGGATTCATGCACGGCGGTTGCCTGATGACGTTCGCGGATTCGGCGATCTTCACGTTCGCCCGCCATGCGCTGGGCAAGAGCCACGCGGTGACGATGAACCTGTCGGGCGATTTTCTCGATTCGGCGCGCGCCGGCGAATTGATCGAGGCGAGGGGCGAGGTGACCCGGGCCGGGGGCAAGACCATCTTCGTGCGGGGCCTCGCGACTGCCGACGGACGTCCGGTGTTGAGCTTCACCGCGATCATCAAGAAAGTCCGCAGCCGTCGCTGATCGGATGCAGGAACTACAAGGGAACGCAATGAACTACGATCAGATGCTCGAACGGGTCCGCAAGGGTGACGGGTTCATCGCCGCGCTCGATCAATCGGGTGGATCGACCCCCAAGGCGCTCAAGGGCTATGGGATCGAGGAGGGCGCATGGGCCGACGAGCAGGAGATGTTCGGGCTGATCCACGCAATGCGCAGCCGGATCATCTCCTCGCCGTGCTTCACCGGTGAGAAGGTGCTCGGCGCGATCCTGTTTGAACGAACGATGGATGGTCAGGTCGACGGCCAGCCAGTTCCCACCGCGCTGATCGAAAAAGGTGTGGTCCCGTTCATCAAGATCGACAAGGGGCTGGAGGACGAGGCCCACGGCGTCCAGCTGATGAAGCCGATGCCCGAACTCGATGCCTTGCTCGACAAGGCCAAGGCGCTGGGCGTGTTCGGGACCAAGGAACGCTCGGTAATCAATTCGGCCAATGCCGCTGGGATCGCGGCCATCGTTGCCCAGCAGTTCGCGATTGCGCAGCAGGTTCTGGCCAAAGGTCTGATGCCGATCCTCGAGCCCGAGATCAATATCAAGAGCGCCACCCGCGCGGAGTGCGACACGCTGATGCGCAGCGAAATTATCCAGCATCTCGATGGTTTGGGCGGCGATACGCAAGTGATGCTCAAGCTTAGCTTGCCGGTGGTCCCGGGCACATACGATACGCTCGTCGGTCATCCCCGGGTGCTGAAGGTGGTTGCGTTGTCGGGTGGCTATGCCCGCCCCGAAGCTTGCGCCGAGCTGGCCAAGAACCGCGGAATCATCGCCAGCTTCAGCCGTGCCTTGCTTGACGATTTGCGTCATCCGATGAGCGATGACGAGTTTTCCGGCTCGCTTGGGGCCGCGATCGACGAAATTCACGCGGCATCACTGACTTAGAGCCCGCCGTCGAAGCGAAATCCGAAGCGGTACGCACCTGGCGGGTTTGCCACATCCTTGGTCTTCGACGGCTGGACGTCGGCCAGTGTCAGAGTGCCGCCGGCAACCGCGAAGGGTTCGCCAAGGGTCAGATCGCGGGTCAGCTTCATGGTTGGCGTGGAGATCGTCGCGCTGATCCGCACCCTTCCGGCCCAGACGCACTGGACGCCTTGAGGACACCGGCTGTCCTCGATCAGCGCTAGCGGGGTCACGCGTGGTCCGCC
>JANMPV010000424.1:0-3565 GCA_031370045.1 Novosphingobium sp.
TGAACACTTTTGGCAAGGGCCAAAGCGATCCGTGTCGCCTATCGTCCGATGACGAACGATCGGGCGGAGAGTGGTGATGGGCAGACTTCAAGGCAAGACCGCGGTCATCCTGGGTGCCGCTTCCCCGGACAACATGGGCCAAGTGATGGCGCGCGCGTTCGCGAAAGAAGGCGCGCGGGTGCTGGTCGCCGGGCGCAAGGAAGCCCCATTGCAGGCCATCGCCAACGAAATCGGCGGCGAATACGCGCTGTGCGACATCACCAGCCGCAGCGACAATCGCACGCTGGCAGACGCCGCCGTCGCCAAGCTGGGCCGAGTCGATGCGGCGATCAACTGCACCGGCTGGGGCCTGCTTAAAAGCTTCACCGAGATCACCGAGGATGAATTGAACGCCATCGTCGCGCTCCAGTTCACCGGGGTGCATCACTTCTTGCAGGCGTTCATCGAAAAGATGGTCGCGCAGTCGCCATCGGGCGGCTCGCTGATTTCGCTGTCGTCGGCCACGACCAAAGCGGTGATCGGTAATCACGCCGCCTATATCGGCACAAAAACCGGGTCCGAAGGTCTGATCCGGTGCATCGCCAACGACTATGGTCAGTACGGGATCAAGGCCAACAGCATCTCCCCCGCCTTCACCGAATCGCCGATGACCTCGCAGAGCTTTGCGGTGCCCGGTCTGGTCGATGCGTTCCTGCCACGCTACCCGCTGGGAAGGCTCAACACCTCGCAGGATGTCGCCAATGCTGCGGTGTGGCTGTGCAGCGACGATTGCTTCGTCACCGGCGAGAATATCCAGCCCAACGGCGGGCTGACGCTGCGCGGCAACCCGCAATCGGGGGATATTGAGCGGAGCGTGGGGGCGGCGATGGCCAAACTCCAGGCGAGTTGAGTCGGCAGGCGTTCAATACTGCGCACTGCCTCCGTCTACGCTGATCGTCGCGCCGGTGATCCCTCCGCCTTCGGGCGAGGCGAGCAGCACCGCGACGGCGGCGATTTCGGCGACAGTGTTGGGCCGCTTGATCGCCGATTCCTGCGCGAACATGTCGACCATCTCGTCGAACGTCATCCCCATCGCCTTGGCGGTGTCCGGTCCGTTGTTGCGGATGATGTCGGTGATAACGAGGCCCGGACAGATCGCGTTGACCGTCACGCCTTGCGTCCCGACTTCACGGGCGAGCGCCTTGGTCAGCCCGTTGACCGCGTGCTTGGCGGCTGAATAGGCGGTCAGCACCGGCTTGCCATGCTTGCCCTCGACCGACGAGATGTTGATGATCCGCCCGGATTGGGCCGCGAGCATGGCTTGCAGCGCGCGGCGACAGGCCCAGAACGTGGCATAGACGTTCCACTTCATCGCCTGGTCAAATGATTCGTCGGAGAGCTGCGCCAAGGGCTGAAGCCCGGTCGCGCCGCCGGCGTTGTTGACGAGAATGTCGAGCTTGCCGAAATGCGCGGCGGCCTTGTCAATGAAGCCTTCGATATCGGCCTGGACGGTCGCGTCCCCCGCGAAGAACACCGCGCGATCGCCCACGCCGAGTTCGGCGAGCACCGCTTCAGCCTTGGCCACGTTGCGTGCCATCAGAGCGACCGATGCGCCTTCGGCCAGAAACGCCTCCGCGATCCCCCGCCCGATCCCCGCAGTGCCCCCGGTGATCGCCGCGACTTTGCCCTGCAACTTCATTGTCCGCTCTCCCTTGTGAGCCGTGCCTATCCCGAGCGCACCGCCGCCGCACCTGCCCAAAATGGAGGGTTGTGCGCGACACCGGCGGCGTGCCCAATCCCGCCCATGAGTGAACAAACCGACGTCATCGTCCTGGGCAGCGGCGCGGCCGGTCTAACTGCGGCGCTGGCCGCGCATGAAAGCGGCGCGAGAGTTCGCGTGATCGAACGCTTCGACCGCGTGGGCGGCACCTCGGCGGTATCGGGCGGGGTCATCTGGGTCGCCGACAACCCGCGCCAGCGCGCCGCCGGAATGGCCGATAGCCGCGCCGAAGCGCTCGCCTATTTCCGCAGCCTCGACCACGGCGACTTGCGCGACGACGTGCTCGAGGCATTCGTCGATCGGGGGCCCGAGGCGCTGGGTTTTCTTGAACGGATCGATGCGCTGCGGGTGTCATTGCTCGCAGGCTATCCCGACTACTACCTCGACCGCCCCGGCGCGAAACCCGAGGGCGGCCGCGCGCTCGACCACGATCTGTTTGCGCTGGGCGAACTGGGCGAATGGGCCGCGCGGATCGTAGCAATCGAAGAACCAAAGCCGATGATGCTGCGCGAAACCTCGCTGGGTGGCGGCAGCGGCATCGTCGCGCCAGAGGAACTGCAACGCCGCATGGCCGCGCGCGAATCCGGGTTCGGTCAGGCGATGGTCGGGCGCTTGCTCAAGGCGTGCCTGTCGCGCGGGATCGAACCTGAGCTGGGTGTCACCACCCGGCGGCTGACGCTGGAGAACGGCCGCATAGTCGGGATCGAGGGCGAGCGCGAGGGCCAGCCGTTCACCGCGCGCGCACATGGCGGCGTGATCATCGCCACCGGCGGCTTCGAATGGAACGCCGATCTGCGCCGCACCTTCCTGCGCGGCCCCGCCGACACCCCCGCCTCGCCCCCCACCGCGTGCGGCGACGGGCTGGCGCTGGCGATGGCGGCGGGTGCCAAGCTGGGCAACATGACCAGCGCGTGGTGGGCGCCCACGTTAGCCCCGCCCGGCGAGCGCTGGCCCGGTGGCGAGCAGCGCGCCGCGCCGGTGCTGATCGAACGCACCGTGCCGCATTCGCTGATGGTCAATCGCGCAGGCGTGCGCTTTTGCAACGAGGCGGCCAACTATTCAGCGCTGGCCGGCGCGTTCCATGCGTTCGATCCGCAGAGTTATGCCTATTCCAACCAGCCTGCGTGGCTGATCTTCGACGCGCAATACCGCGCGCGCTATCCGGTGGGCACGGTCATGCCCGGCCATCCGCTGCCCGACTGGATCGCCAGCGCCGCCACGCTTGAAGAACTGGCAGCAGCCGTAGGCGTGGACGCAGCCGCGCTGGGCGCAACGGTCGAGCGCTTCAACCGCAACGCCCGCGCTGGCCACGACCCCGATTTCGCGCGCGGGACCAGCGCCTACGATCATTTCTATGGCGACCGTTCGCGTGCAGGTGTCGCGGTCACGCTCGGGCCAGTCGAGCAGGCGCCAT
The DNA here is from genome assembly GCA_031370045.1 of Novosphingobium sp. Taxonomy (GTDB): domain Bacteria; phylum Pseudomonadota; class Alphaproteobacteria; order Sphingomonadales; family Sphingomonadaceae; genus Novosphingobium. The sequence continues at coordinate 3,174 of JANMPV010000424.1, forward strand.
TCTTTGCGGTCGAAATTAAAATGGGGATGCTGGGCACCAGCGGCGGCCCGCAAACCGATGCTGCCGGGCAAATCCTCGACCACGGCGGCGCCCCGATCCCCGGGCTGTATGGCGCGGGCAACGCGATCGCCTGCCCGACCGGAGGGGTCTATGCAGGTGCGGGTGGAACACTCGGCCCAGCGCTGACCTTTGGCTACATCGCCGGTCGCAGCGCTGCGCGGGCGAATGCGGCCTGATCATTCCCAAACAAACTGACATCCTCTAACCCCGCTCATCCCGAGCGAAGTCGAGGGACGTTGTTCGAGCGAAGCCGAGAACCTGCAACGTTGGAAGCCTCGGCTTCGCTCGGCTTAAGCGTCCCTCGACTTCGCTCGGGATGAGCGGGATTTTTG
>JANMPV010000453.1:0-1665 GCA_031370045.1 Novosphingobium sp.
GGTGCGCGCGACGATGATTCCATCGTCGATGCCCAGCTCGAGGAAAGCATAGCGGCAGGCGCGGATCTTCGCGGTAAAGTCCTCGTGCGGGACGGTAACTTTGCCGGCCTGATGACCGCACTGCTTTTCGTCAGAGACCTGGTTTTCGATCTGGAGCGCGCAGGCTCCCGCCTCGATCATCTTCTTGGCGAGCAGATAGGTCGCCTCTGCGTTGCCGAAACCGGCGTCGATATCGGCGATGATCGGCACAACGTGGGTTTCGTGGTTGTCGATCGCATGCTGGATGCGCGCCGCCTCGACCGCATTGCCGCCTTCGCGGGCCTTGTCGAGATCGCGGAACAGCATACCCAGTTCGCGCGCGTCGGCCTGGCGCAGGAAGGTGTAGATTTCCGCGATCAGCGCGGGAACGCTGGTCTTTTCGTGCATCGACTGGTCGGGCAGCGGACCGAAATCGCTGCGCAGCGCGGCGATCATCCAGCCCGAAAGGTAGATGTAGCGGCCCTTGGTGGTGCCAAAATGCTTCTTGATCGAGATCATCTTCTGCTGGGCGATGAACCCGTGCCAGCAGCCGAGCGACTGGGTGTAGGCGGCCGGATCGGCATCGTAGGCCGCCATGTATCGCGCATGATCTTGGCGGTGTAGCGGGCGATATCGATGCCGGTGCGGAAGCGGTTCTGGGCGCGCATCCGGGCGACCGATTCAGCGCCGATCCCGTCCCAGGTGCCGTTCTGGCGCCGGATCAGAGCGTCGGTCTGCGCGATGTCTTGTGAATAGGTCATGGTACCCTCTTGGATGTCGTTGGCATCCGGTTAGCACCGCAGTGATGATGGGTGGTAACACATCTTACAAGATTTGATGTGCTAATGCAGCAAAACGGCTTATCAAGCGTGTAGTGTTGTATGAAAGTTTACAAATATGGTCGAGCAATCGCTATTCGCCGGACCCAACATACGCCGCATTCGCCGCCGCGAAGGGCTGACCCAGGCGGCGATGGCCGCGACGCTCGGAATTTCCGCCAGCTACCTCAACCTGATCGAGCGCAATCAGCGCCCGCTGTCGGCGCGGCTGCTGCTGGCGCTGGCCCAGCACTTCGATTTCGATCCGCGCACGCTGGGCAGTCATGAGGAGGCGGGCGGGGTAGATGGCCTGCGCCGCCGCCTCGCCGATACGCTGTTCGACGATCTCGGGATCGATCGCGAAGAGGTGGTCGAATGGCTCAATGCCGCGCCACAGGCCGCGGTCGCCTTCGCCCGGCTCTATGACCGGGCCGGGTCTACGTTCGAAGACGAGACGCCCGATTCGACGCTGCTCGCGCGACGCGAAATTGAACGCTGGCGCAATCATTTCGCCGACCTCGATGCCGCGGCCGAGGAACTGGCCGACGAATTGCGCCTGTCCGAGGGCGAGATTGGCGCGGCGATGGCCGAGCGCCTGCGCCGCCGCCACCAGCTTTCGCTGCGCATTCTCCCTGCAGAAGTCATGCCCGATCACCTGCGTCGGCTCGATCTGCACGCTCGCCAGCTCCAACTTGCCGAAACGCTCGTTCCGGCTTCTCTTACCTTCCATATCGCGGTTCAGCTTGCTCAGCTTGAACAACGCGTTGGGGTGCGGGCGCTGGTCGAGGGGGCGGGACTGGCGGACCGGGCGGCCCAGCGCCTCGTCCAG
>JANMPV010000518.1:0-3442 GCA_031370045.1 Novosphingobium sp.
GCTCGGCTACGTCGAGCTGCTGCGCGACGTCGGCCCGCATTTCACGATCAACCGGATGCTGACTTTCGATTCGGTCAAGCTGCGGCTCGAGCGCGAGCAGCCGCTGACCTTCCTCGAATTCAACTACATGATCCTCCAGGCTTACGACTTTCGCGAGCTGGCGCTGCGCCACGGCTGCCGCCTGCAGATGGGCGGGAGCGACCAGTGGGGCAATATCGTCAACGGGATCGAGCTGGCGCGGCGGATGGAGGGGATCGAGGTGTTCGGCGTGACCACGCCGCTGCTGACCACCGCCGATGGCGCCAAGATGGGCAAGACCGCGGTCGGCGCGGTGTGGCTCAACGAAGATGCGCTGCCCAGCTATGATTTCTGGCAATACTGGCGCAATGTCGACGACCGCGACGTCGGCCGTTTCCTGCGCCTGTTCACCGATCTGCCGCTGGGGGAGATTGCCGAGCTTGAAAAAGCGCAAGGTAGCGAGATCAACAATGCCAAGGAAATACTTGCGTTTGAGGTAACAAAGCTCTGTCGTGGCGAAGATTCTGCGCGGATTTCTCAAACTACTGCCCGAAATACATTTGGGAAAGACGTGACTGTCGCACTGACTGGCCTAGGCATTTCCGTTGCAGCCGGAACCGTTGTCCCAAGCAATCTCCCCGTTCTCGAGGTCCCATCCAAAAGCATCAGCATCATCGATGCGCTGGTCGGCCTGCAATTCGCCGCCAGCCGGGGTGAGGCCAAGCGCCTGATCGCTGGAGGCGGCGCGCGGGTCGATGGCGAGGCGGTGAGCGACGAGGCGCACGTCATTGCGCTTGACGGGGCAGATGTCCGCGTCTCCTCGGGCAAGAAGAAGCATGGGATCGTGCGTAGGGCCTAATTTTCCCGCCTTTACCGAATATTGTCCATTGGCGTTCATTCTGTGCCCTTCATCGCATTGCCAGCGAAGGGGCGATCATGTCGGGCGGCGCACAACTTTCGGTCACCGATCTGCGGCGTGCGGCGCGGCATCCGGTGGACTATCGCGTAATCGGCGAGCACCGCGTGCTGGGCGACGTACTGATGCACGTCGTCAACATCTCGGCCAATGGCTTCATGACCAACGGCGAGCTTGCCATGGGGCGCGGTGAGCGGGTGACCATCCGCCTGCCCGAAGTCGGCCGGATCGAGGCGTTCGTAATCTGGAACAACGGCGAGCGCGCCGGATTCCAGTTCGAACGGATCCTGCGGCTCGACGATTTCATGAAAACCATCGACGCGCTCCAGCCCAATCCAAAACTGCGGGCGTCGCGGTAAAGAGCAACGTATTCGACAAAAATACTGTCATCCTCACCCTCTGGGAGAGGTGGCTGGCGAAGCCAGACGGAGCGGGGCGTGACAAATTAGCCGCGGTAGCGGCTGCACGCTAACGCGTGCTTTATCTTCAGCCCCCCTCCACCGCTTCGCGGTCCCCCGCCCCCAGAGGGGGCGGATCGTTTAGGTCAGAAATTGCGCTCTTGGTTTTACGCTAGAACCGCATAGCTTTTGCCGCCTTGGCAAGCGCGCCCCGCGCTGCCATGCCCCGCAGCGTGATTGAGCCCACCTCGCCGCTCCAAATTCCCGACTATCGTCGTTTCTGGCTCGCGCGCTTTTTCGCGGTATTCGCCACGACCGCGATGGTCGTGGTGATTGGCTGGCAGGTCTATGACGTCGCCCGCGCCGATTATGGGATGACCCGCGCCGAGGCCGCATTCCAGCTCGGCATTCTGGGGCTGGTGCAGTTCGTGCCGCTGTTCTTCCTCACGCCTGTAGCGGGGCTTGCCGCTGACCGCTTCGACCGCCGACGGATCGCCGCGCTGGCCAACGCGCTCGATCTGCTGATCGCGCTGGCGCTCGGGCTGGCGACCGCCGCCGACGCGCTAACTTTGCCGCTGCTGTTCTCGCTCGCCGCCGCGCACGGCACCGCGCGGGTGTTCTCGGGACCGGCGCTGGGCGCAATCGCCCCCAATATCGTTCCGCCCGCGCTGCTGCCGCGCGCGATCGCGCTTAACTCGATCGCCTGGCAGAGCGCCTCGGTCGCAGGGCCAGCAGCGGGAGGCTTGCTCTACGCCGCCCACGCCCCCCTGCCCTACTGGATCGCGGCTGCGCTGCTCGGCGCGTCGGCGCTGCTGATCCTGACCGTGCGGCGCATCCCGATCCCCGAAACGGGCAACGCCCACCCGGTACGCCAGATGATCGAGGGGGTGCGTTATGTGTGGAACGAGCGTTTCCTGCTGGGCTGCGTGACGCTCGATCTGTTCGCGGTGCTGCTCGGCGGAGCAACCGCGCTGCTCCCGGTGTTCGCGCGCGATATCCTGATGGTCGGACCCGAGGGGCTCGGCCAGATGCGCGCCGCGCCCGCGCTGGGCGCCGCGCTGGTGGCGCTGTGGCTGTCGATCCGCCCGCTCGAACGCAACGTCGGGGCCAAGATGCTGTGGGCGGTGGCGGTGTTCGGCGCGGCGACGCTGGTGTTCGGCATCTCACGCTCCTTCCCGCTATCGCTGGCGATGCTCGCGCTGCTCGGCGCGGGCGACATGGTCTCGGTGTTCGTGCGCAGCACGCTGGTCCAGATCAACACTCCCGATGCGATGCGCGGGCGGGTATCTTCCATATCGGGTCTCGCTATTTCCGCCTCGAACGAGTTGGGCGAGATGCAATCGGGCGTGGCGGCGGCGCTGCTCGGCGCGACGGGGGCGGTTGTCTTCGGCGGCCTGGGGGCCATAATGATCACCGCGCTGTGGGCGGTGGTCTTTCCCGAGCTTCGCCGGGCCAAGACCTTCGCACCGCAATATCGCATACCGGATCCTGCCAAGGAGCAAACGACATGAAGGCCGACAGCATTCTCGCCACCATCGGCAACACCCCGCACGTCCGCGTCAGCCGCCTGTTCCCCGACCGCGAGGTGTGGATCAAGTGCGAGCGCGCCAACCCCGGCGGATCGATCAAGGACCGCATCGGGCTGGCGATGATCGAGGCGGCGGAGGCCGATGGGTCATTGAAACCCGGCGGCACGATCGTTGAGCCGACCAGCGGCAACACCGGGATCGGGCTGGCGATGGCCGCAGCGGTCAAGGGCTACAAGCTGGTGCTGGTGATGCCCGAATCGATGTCGCTCGAACGCCGCCGCCTGATGCTCGCCTATGGCGCGACGTTCGATCTGACCCCGCGCGAAAAGGGCATGAAGGGCGCGATCCAGCGCGCCGAGGAAATCCGCGACGCCACCCCCGGCGCATGGATCCCGCAGCAGTTCGACAACCCCGCCAACATCGCAATCCACGTCAGCACCACCGCGCAGGAAATCCTCGCCGACTTCGCCCAAACCCCGATCGACGCGCTGATCACCGGGGTCGGCACCGGCGGCCACCTCACCGGCTGCGCCGAAGAACTCAAGAAGCACTGGCCGGCGATGACGGCGTGGGCGGTCGAG
>JANMPV010000498.1:0-12574 GCA_031370045.1 Novosphingobium sp.
GCACCGAGGGCTTCAACGATCGCGATATCGAAACGATCGACACTTTGTTCCGGGTCTATTCGATGACCAAGCCGGTCACCGGGATGGCCGCGATGATGCTGATCGATGCGGGCAAGATGAGCCTCGATCAGCCGCTGTCCGATATCCTCCCCAAGTTCGCGAAGATGCAGGTCCAGGTCACCCCCGATGGCTCGATCACCGACCTGCGCCCCGCCAAAACCGCGATCACGATCCGCCACCTGCTGACCCACAGTGCTGGCCTTGGCTATTCGATCATCCAGAAGGGCCCGATCAAGGACGCCTATGTCGCTGCCGGGGTCATCCCCGGGCAGATCAGCAAAGTGCCGATCCCCGGGCTTGAGCGGGGCACGCCGGTGGGCAGTTTGGCGCTGTTCGCCGATCGCCTGGCCGATCTGCCGCTGGTGTATGAGCCGGGGACGCAATGGAGCTATTCGGTCGCGCTCGATCTGATGGGGCGGGTGATCGAGGTGGTCAGCGGCAAGCCGTTCGACGTGTTCCTCCAGGAACGGATGTTCGGCCCGCTGGGGATGACCAGCAGCACGTTTCAGGTGCCCGCCAGGGACATCCACCGCCTGTCGACCAATTATGCGATTGTCGCCGGAACCCCGCTGCCGATCGATCCTGCCGAAGCGTCGATCTTTGCTGAAAAGCCGCCGTTCCCGATGGGCGGGGCAGGGCTGGTGACATCTCCGCGCGATTACGACCGCTTCCTGCGGATGATTGCCAACTACGGCAAACTCGATGGCAAGCGGGTGATGAGCGACCGCGCGATCCGCACCGGGACCAGCAACCTGCTGCCAGCCGGTGTCGCCACCAAGGGCACGTTTGCCAACGGAGCGGGCTTCGGCGCAGGCGGTCGGGTCGGGCTCGGCGATGCTGCGGGGACGTATGGCTGGGGCGGCGCGGCGGGCACGGTCGCGCTGGTTGATCTCAAATACGGGCTGCGTGCAAGTCTTTACACCCAGTACATGCCGTCCGAAGCCTATCCGGTGCATGCGGATTTCCCGACAGCGGTGATGGCCGATCTGGTGGCGATGGCGCCGCGTGGAGAGAAACCGGCGTGACAAGCGGCCCGTCTAGCGGCGCGATCGCGTTTGCCGGGGCGCAGCTCGATCGCGCCGACGCGATCCGCAACGATCCCGCGCAGCTGGAAGCGTTGATGGATTGGCGCGCGCGGTTGCTTAAGCTCGACGGCCTGTCGCCTTCGATTACCCCCGACAACACCCTGGAATGGGGCACGCTGGCCGATGCCGATCCGGCAAGCGATCTGGTGTTCCTGGGGTTGTTGGGGGGCCCCGATTCGCCACGCGGCTGCTTTGCCGAAGTTCGCCCCGATCTTTCCACCAGCGTCGCGGCGTTCAACCCGGCGCTGTGGCGTGCGCTGGCATCGCTCGATCACGATGATCTGGCGATCTACGCCACCGCGCGCAGCCTGGTTGATTGGCACGCCCGCCACCGCTTTTGTGCGCGCTGCGGACAGCCGACCAAACCGACCAAAGGCGGCTGGCAACGGGTTTGCGCAGGCTGCAAGGCCGAACACTTTCCGCGGGTCGATCCGGTGACGATCATGCTGGTGGAACATGACGCGAAGCTGCTGCTTGGGCGTCAGGCGATGTGGCCAAAGGGTCGCTATTCTGCGCTGGCCGGGTTCATGGAACCGGGCGAATCGATCGAGGAGACCGTTGCGCGCGAGGTGTTCGAGGAAGCCGGAGTGCGGGTGCGCGAGGTGACTTACGTCGCCAGCCAGCCGTGGCCGTTCCCCAGCCAGCTGATGATCGGCTGCCACGCCCACGCCGACAGCGCGGAACTGACGATTGACGCCAAGGAAATCGAAGAGGCACGCTGGTTCAGCCGCGCCGAAGTGGCCGAAGCGATGGCTGCGGGCGCGCGCGGCGAGGATGGCGTCGCGTTCGTCGCGCCGCCGCCACACGCGGTTGCGCACCACCTGTTGAAGTGGTGGCTCGAGCAATGACCGCACAAGTGACCATCGATATCTGGTCCGACGTAATGTGCCCGTGGTGCATCATCGGCTACAAGCAGCTCCAGACCGGTCTCGCCACGCTGGACGGCGAGATCGAAGCCGAGGTGCGCTGGCACGCGTTCGAGCTCAACCCCGACATGCCGCCCGAGGGCGAGGACAGCGCCGCGCACGTCCAGCGCAAGTATGGCCGCTCGCCCACTGAAGCCGAGGCAGGGCGCGAGCGGATGAGCAGCATCGCCGAGGCGGCCGGTTATTCGTTCCGTTACACCGGCCCAATCGAAGACGGGGGCGATCCGCCGCCCGCGCGGATGCGCAACAGCTTTCTGGCGCACAAGCTGCTCACCCACACGCTGGCCGCGCATGGCCCGGCGGCTCAGACCCAGCTCAAACTGGCGCTGTTCGACGCGCACTTCCAGCAACGCCGCGACGTCTCCGACGCTAAGGTGCTTGCCGACATCTACGCCACGCTCAACCTGCCCCGGCATGAGGCGGAGGTTGCGTTCGCCGACCCGGTGCTGGGCGACCGCGTCCGCGCCGAGGAAGCGCAGGCGTGGGACATGAACATCAGCGGGGTTCCCGCGATGCTGGTCAACGGCAAATACCTGATTCCCGGAGCACAGGACCCCGAAACTTACGCCACCGCGCTACGCCGGGTGGTGGCCAAGGATGCGCAGGCACTGGCCTCAGCCTGATCCGCCCCTGTGGATAAGTTTGCGTTCGGGGACGCTTTGGAGGACTATTGCGGCGCTTGCAGAGGGATGTTCCGAGTCGTGCGCTTCACCGTCAAACGCAGCGAAGCCACCGCGCGCCGCGCGCCGCTGGCGATTGTCGCGCTGTTTTGCGTGATCGCGGCGGGCAGCGTGATGGCAGCACCAGGCCTGGGGCTGGGCGCACTGCCGGGGATGGCGCGCGATGGTTACGCGGTGCGCTTTGCGCTGCCCGTTGCGCACCGCGCGGAGCCGATTTCCGCTAGCCCGGTCGCGCGCGAGGCCCCTCTGGCGGAGCTTGCCGAAGCGCCCGAACCAGTTGCTAGTGAGGCGCCTGAGGCTGTCGAACTGGCCACAGCATCGTCGTTGCCGGTGCCGACCGTGGCCCGCCAGGCGCGCGCGAAAGTTCCGGGGATTATCGCGCTCAGCTATAGCCTGGCCGGGGGGGGCAACGCGGGCGACGCGATCGAGATCGACAAGCCGGTCAGCATCGCCGGGATCGACGCCGGGCGCGTGCCCATCCGAATCGACGGCAACGCCAAAGTCTATGCCCAGGGCAAGCGCCTGGCCGCCTTGATCGCGGAAAGGTCGGGCGAGAAGGCGGTGCCCGTCGGGCTGGGCGAAGGCTACGTCAGCCTCGAAGCCCTGCGCGCACTGGGCATCGGGGTGCGCTATGATGCGATCCGCGACAGGTTGGTCCTGGACCCGCCTGCGGCTTGAGTTCTACCCTACCATCGCATCGATCGCCTCGGCCAGCGCCACATCGAGCGCGCTCAGTCCGCCCGCGTCATGCGTGGTCAGAGTGATCTCGACCCGGTTGTAGACGTTGAACCATTCGGGATGATGGTCGGCCTTGTCCGCGGCGATCGCCACGCGGGTCATGAACCCGAACGCTTCGCCGAAATCGGAAAACTTCAGCTTGCGTTCGATCGCCAGCCCGTCCTCGCGCAAGCTCCACAGTTGCAGGTGGGCGAGTGCGGTGGCGCGTTCGGCGTCGGTCAGGCGGGCGTCAGTCAGGCGGGTGGGGGGCATCGGCGGTCTCCTTGGCAGTTCCCGAGGTTTCCCCTAACCACCCCGTCCATGCAAGCCTGCCACCTCGCCGCGCTGGACCTCGCCTGTCGCCGCGGCGACCGGGTGCTGTTCCGCGGCCTCGGTTTTGCGCTGACCCCGGGCGAGGCGCTCCACCTTGCCGGACCCAACGGCGTCGGCAAGTCGAGCCTGATCCGCCTCCTCGCCGGGCTGCTGAGGCCTTTTGCCGGGTCGGTGGAGCGCGAAGGCGCGCTGGCGCTGGCCGACGAACGTGTGGCTCTCGACGGGCACCTGCCGCTGGGCCGCGCGCTCGATCAGTGGCGCAAGTTCGACCGAACCGACGCCGCGATGCTTGAAACCGCGATCGCCACGCTGGGCTTGGGCGATCTGCTCGATGTGCCGGTGCGCTATCTCTCGACCGGCCAGCGCAAGCGCGCTGCGCTCGCCCGCACGCTGCTCGCGGGCGCGCCGGTGTGGCTGCTCGACGAACCGCTCAACGGGCTCGACACCGCAACCACCGCCGTGGTCGAGAGCCTCGTCGCGCGCCACATCGCCAACGGCGGGATCGCGGTGATCGCCTCGCACCAGCCGTTCGCGCTGGCTGGGATGGCCCGGCTCGAAATCGCCCGCTTCGAACCCGCTGAGGCAGCATGAGCAGCCGGTTCGTCCAGCTCCTGCGCCGCGATCTCGCGTTGCTCCTGCGTGGTGCGCAGGGGCGCGGCGGGGCGACGTTGCCGGTGCTGTTCTTCGTCGCGGTGGCGATGCTGTTTCCGTTTGCAGTCGGCCCGGATGCGAAACTGCTCGCGCGGACCGGGGCCGGGGTGATCTGGATCGCCGCGCTGCTCGCCGCGATCCTTCCGCTCGACCGGCTGGTCGAGCCCGATCTCGAAGCGGGGCTGTTCGACCAGTGGGCGCTGCGCGGGATTGCCGAGGAGACGACCCTGGCCGCGCGCATCCTTGCCCACTGGCTCAGCTTCGGGCCGCCGCTGATGCTGGCGACGCTCCCCGCTGCGGCGTTGCTTGGGCTCGACGCGCAGCAACTGCGCGGGGTCGAACTGGGCCTGCTCGCGGGAACCCCGGGGCTTGCCGCGATCGGGGTGACGATCGCCGCGCTCACCGCGGGCTTGCGCGGGGGGGCGGCGTTGGGCGGGCTGCTCGTGCTGCCGCTGGCGGTGCCGCTGTTGATCTTCGGCGCAGGCTCGCTCCAGCCGGGCGGCGAGGGCGGGCTGGCGCTGTGCGCAGCAGCCAGCCTGGTGGCTGTTGCGCTGGCGCCATTTGCCAGCGGGGCGGCGCTGCGGGCGCTGCGCGAATAGGAAATCTCGCGCAGGCCGGAACAAACCTTGAACTTGCGCCTTCAACCGGGATGATGGGGGCTATGGACCAGATTCGCGCAGACACCTCGAGCCACATCAGCCCGCTGGGCGAGCGGTTCCGCGCCACCCGCGCGGTGTCCGAGGCACTGGCCTCGCCGCTGTCCGATGCCGACGCCACGCTTCAGTCGATGGACGACGCTTCGCCCGCCAAGTGGCATCTGGCGCACACCACCTGGTTCTGGGAAACCTTCCTGCTGCGCGATCATTTGCCCGGCTATGCGCCGTTCGACGCGCGCTGGGCGTACCTGTTCAATTCCTACTACGAGGCCGAGGGACCGCGCCATGCGCGGGTTGCGCGCGGGATTCTGGCACGGCCCTCGCTCGACGAGATCCGCAGCTGGCGGGCGCATGTCGATACGGCGATGGGACCGTTGCTGGAGCAGGCGGAACTGGCCCCGCTGATCGAGCTGGGGATCGCCCACGAACAGCAGCACCAGGAACTGCTGTTGACCGACATCAAGCACGCGTTTGCCCAGAATCCGCTGGGTCCGGCGGTCTTCGCCCAAAACCCAAGCCCCACTCCTGTCGAAACACGTGAGCGGGGTTGGTTGAGTCACGCGGGTGGCATCGTTCGCATCGGCCATTCCGGCGCGGACTTTGCCTTCGACAACGAAGGCCCGGCGCACGACGTGCTGCTCCAGCCGTTCGCGCTCGCCACCACGTTGGTCACCAACGCCGAGTGGGCCGCGTTCATCGCCGATGGCGGCTATCGCAACCCCGCGCTGTGGCTGTCCGACGGCTGGGCCTGGGTGAACGCGAAGGCTATTATCGCGCCGCTCTATTGGCGCGATGCGGACCAGTTCAGCCTTAGCGGATGGATCGTCCGCGATCCGCAAGCGCCGGTCACCCACATCTCGTATTACGAAGCCGACGCCTTCGCCCAATGGGCAGGCGCGCGGCTGCCGACCGAGTTCGAGTGGGAGGCAGCTGCCACCGATCACGATCCGGCAGTCGGCAACCAGCTCGACCGCGCCGGGCCGGTGGCCCCCGTCGGCGGAGCCGCGATGTACGGCGATTGCTGGCAGTGGACCCGCTCGGCCTACCTGCCCTACCCCCGCTTCCGCCCCGCAGCGGGCGCGGTGGGTGAATACAACGGCAAGTTCATGTCGGGCCAGTTCGTGCTGCGCGGTGCCAGCTGCGCCACCCCGCGCGGGCATTCGCGCGCCAGCTACCGCAACTTCTTCCCCCCCCACCAGCGCTGGCAGTTCACCGGGCTGCGGCTCGCGAAAGACATCTGATGGCGATCGAACCCGGTCTGAGGATCGTCGAGTACGACGAAGACGGTGTCGATACCGCGTTCCGTGAGGACGTAATCGCCGGGCTGGCCCAGCGTCACAAGGCTATCCCCGCGCGGTGGTTCTACGACGAGACCGGATCGGCGCTGTTCGAAGACATCACCCAACTGCCCGAATACTACCTGACTCGCGCCGAGACCGAAATCCTCGAACGTCTCGGCGCCGACTTTGCCGCGGCGATCGGGCCTGGGCGCGCGGTGGTCGAGTTCGGATCGGGCAGCAGCACCAAAACCCCGCTGCTGCTGCGCGCGGTCCACCCCGCGGCATACGTGCCGATCGACATCTCGGGCGAATTTCTGCGCCAGTCCGCCGCGGCGCTCTCGAATAGCTTCCCCGGCCTGCCGGTGTACCCGGTCGAGGCCGATTTCACCAAGCCGGTCGCTCTGCCGCAGCAGGTTGCGGACCTGCCGAAACTCGGATTCTTCTCCGGCTCGACTATCGGCAATCTCGTCCCGCCCAGCGCGGTCGATCTGCTGCGCTCGATGCGCCGGACTCTTGGAGAGGGCACGATGTTGCTGATCGGGATGGATCGGCTCAAGGATGAGGCGACGCTGCTCGCCGCCTACGACGATCACACCGGGGTGACCGCAGCGTTCAACCTCAACCTCATCGACCGGATCAACCGCGAGCTGGACGGCGACATCCCACGCGAGGCCTTCGTCCATCGCGCGCCCTGGAACGATCCCCTTGGCCGCATCGAAATGCATCTCGAGGTCCAGCGCGATGTCCGCTTCACGGTGGCCGGTCACGCGTTCGCGATGCGTGCGGGCGAAACCATCCACACCGAGAACAGCCACAAATACGATCTGCGCAGCGCTGCAATGCTGCTGCTGGCCGCGGGCTGGACCCCGCTGGCGTGGCACACCGATTCAGCTAAGCGGTTCTACGTAGCTTTGGCCGAGGCAACCGAACCACGCACCGCCCCGTAGTGGCCCATGGGTCACAGGTTCAGGAATTCGCCCCATTCGTCGCTGGCAGGGAACGGCCTGCCGAAATGCCCCAAAATCGCCTGCGACTCGTTGGATTCCGGGCGCTGTGACTTTTTGCACAGGATATTAGCTAAATAGCGCAGATGGTTAATCTGCTTGCAAGCCGTTTTGGCCGGTGGTTTGCTTGACTAGCGACGGGAATAAGGTTTCGCGAGTCGGTTAGCCGAGAATTAGGCACACCCAATCGACGAGACCGCCCGCCGACAGGGCGCAGGTAGGTTTCTGGTTGGCGCGCGGAATCTGTCCGCATGTCACCTTGCCAGCGCTTTTCCTGCGATCGCAAACGATGAGGGCGGACCGTTACCGGACCCGCCTGAGGCAAGGCGAGGCAGGATGATGGACTACGAAAATATCCCGGGCAACGGTCGCGACACTTCTGGTGAGGGCGATGGCAATCGCACCCAAATGGTGCCCGAGATCGCTGCGGCCGCCGCAGCTGCGGCGCGCACCGCGGGGGTTCCGCTGATCGCCGATGCCAACGGAGTAATCGTGTTGCCCGCGGGCGCCACGCTCGACGACATCAAGGTGGTCGGCCGCGACCTGGTCATCACGCTCGACAACGGCCAGATCTTCGTCATTCCCGAGGGCGCGGTCTACGTGCCCCAGATCGTGGTCGATGGGGTCGCAGTCCCGCCGCTCAACCTGGCCGCGCTGCTGATCAGTGACGCGCCTGGCCTGCCCGCCGAAGGTCTGCCGACCAGCTCGGGCAACAACTTCTTCGAAGACGCCGGTGCGATCCAGGCCGCTCATGTGATCGGCGATCTGCTGCCGCCGACCGAGTTCGGTTTCGCGGCGGCGCCCAGCCTCGAAGTCATTCCCCAGCCGATTGACCGCAATCCGACGCTGGTCATCGTCTCCGTCAACCAGCCGGTCGGGGCGACCGACGCCTCCGCCACCGTTGCCGAAAGCGGTCTGCCCGCGCGCACTGGCGAACCCGCCGGATCAAACGCCGCCGCCAACACCGAAGCCACCAGCGGCACCATCCTGTTCAACTCGCCCGATGGGATCGCTTCGTTGACCATCAACGGCGTGGCGCTGACCGGCGTCGGCCAGAGCTTTACCAGCCCGCGCGGCACGCTGACGATTACCAGCTTCGATCCTGTCGGCGGGACCGCCAACTTTACCTACACGCTCACCGATAACCTCGTTGGCGGCACGGTGGCCGACTCCTTCACCGTGGTCCTAAGGGATCCCGACGGCGACGTCGCGACCTCGACGCTGACGATCAACGTCGCCGACGACGCGCCGACCGCGCTTAACGATACCGACGCGGTTCCGGCCGGCACATTTTCCGCGCAGACCGGCAACGTCATCACCGGGGTGGGCACCACCAGCGGTGCCGCGGGCATCGACACGCTGGGCGCAGACAATGCGGCGATCACCCGGATCGCCAGCAACGCCATCGCAGCCAACACCGACACCAGCTTCGATGCCGCGGGCAACCTGCAGGTTTCCGGCCAGTATGGCACGCTGACGATCAAGGCCGACGGCAGCTACGCCTACACCCGCGCCGCCGGGACTGCGGGCGGGGTCAGCGATGCATTTACCTACACCCTGACCGATGCCGACGGCTCGGCCTCGACCGCCACGCTGACCATCGCCATCGCCGATGCGGTGCCCGTGGTCACGTCGGTGCCGATCGTGGGAAGTGCCGGCACCATCGTCGCCGAATCCGGGCTACCCGCGCGGACCGGCGAAGCGGCGGGCTCCAACGCCCCCGCGCCGACCGAAACCACCAGCGGCACGATCGCCTTTACCGGCGGCGACGGCCCCGTCACCGCGACAATCAACGGTGTGGCCGTGGTCGTCGGCGCGGTCATCACCACCCCCAGCGGGACACTGACCGTCACCGCCTTCAACCCCGCCACCGGGGCGATCGGCTACACCTTCACTCTGGCGGACAATACCCCGGGCGATACCACCAGCGTCACCTTCAACCTCGTCATCACCGACGTCGATGGCGATACCGCGCCCGGTACCTTCACCATCACCATCACCGACGATGTGCCGCTGGCGCTCAATGACAGCACGGCGCAAGGCGCTGAAAACGCTCCCGTCACCGTCACCGTCCTGACCAACGATATTCAGGGCGCAGACAGCGTCGCGTTCTCGGCGGTCGCCGCGGTTGCGGGCACGCTCAGCGGCACCGGTACGCTGGTCAACAACGCCAACGGCACTTTCACCTACACTCCCGGCGCGGGCGAGCAGGGGACGGTCACCTTCGATTACACGATCACTGATGGCGACGGCGATGTGAGCCGTGCGACGGTGACGATCACGCTGCTGGTGGATTCGGTCCCGACGGTCAGCGTCGCGGGCGACAACACCGTCAGCGAAGCGGCGCTGCCCGCGCGCGGCGAAGAGCCCGCAGGCTCCAACTCCGACAGCCCGGACGAGACCGCGACCGGCACGATCGGCGTAGGCACCGGCGGCGACACGCTCGCCAGCCTGGTGATCAACGGCACCAACGTCACCGCTGGCGGCACCGTCACCACCGCCAAGGGCGTGCTGACCGTGACCGTCGCCAACGGCGCGTATAGCTACAGCTACACGCTCACTGACAACACCCTGGCTGATCCCGACAGTGACACTTTCGCGATCGTCGTGACCGACAGCGACGGCGACAAGGCATCGACCTCGCTGGTGATCGCCATCGCCGACGATACCCCGACCGCGCGCGACGATACCGGTACGGTTGCCGCGGGCACCTATGGCCCGATCTCGGGCAGTGTCACCGCCAACGACACCCCCGGCGCCGACGGCATCGTCGTGCTGTCGTATGCCCGGGGCGAGGCCTCAGCGCTGGCCGGGGCGATCATCCAGGGCCAGTACGGCTCCCTGACGATCGCCGCCAACGGCACCTACAGCTACACCCGCAACGCCGGGACCGCGGGCGGGGTCAGCGATAGCTTTGCCTACACCGTGCGCGACGGCGACGGCGATCTGGCCACCGCCAACCTGGTTATCTCGATCACCGACAGCGCCACAACGCTGACCATCCCGCCCTCGGGAACCCCCGGCGCAACTCAGGTGTTTGAGGCCGGGCTGCCCGCCGGTTCGGCCGCAACGACCAACGGCGAGTTCGCCAGCGGCACGTTCAGCTTTACCGCCCCGGATGGCCCGGCAACGGTAACCATCGGCGGCGTGGCTGTGACCACGGTCGGCCAGACAATCGCGGGCACGTTCGGCACGCTGACGATCACCAGCATCGCCAGCGGCGCGATCGGTTACACCTATCAACTGACCACCAACACCTCGGGCGACACCACCTCCGACAACTTTGCCGTTGTGGTCGCCGACAAGGACAACGATACCTCCACCGGAACGCTGACGATTGCGATCGTCGACGATGTTCCCACCGCCTGTGCGGACAGAGACAGCGTCACCGAGGACGGCGCGCTGATCGCCGATGGCAATGTCATCACCGGCAGCGGCGGGACCGATGGCAACCTCACCGACGGCGCCAAGGACACCCAGGGCGCGGATGGCGCGGTGGTCTCGGCGGTGAGCTTCGGCGCGAACGTCGGCACGGTCGGCACGCCGCTGGCGGGCACGTATGGTTCGCTGACGCTGCTGGCGGGTGGCGGGTATGTCTACACGCTCAACAACGCCAACCCGCTGGTCCAGGGGCTCGACAAGACCCAGACGCTGACCGAGACGTTCGCGTACACGCTGCGCGACGGCGACGGCGACACCAGCCCGAGCACGCTCAAGATCACGATCGTCGGCGCCGACGACGGGGTGACGCTGACCGGGCTGAATGTCGAGGGCGGCGAGAAGACCGTGTTCGAGGCCAACCTGGCCAATGGCTCGGCCCCCAGTGCGGGCGCGCTGACCCAGACGGGGACGTTCACCACCGCCGGGATCGACGGGATCGCGAGCATCGTGGTCGGCGGCAAGACCGTCTACAGCGGCGGCGCGTTCGTCACCGGGCAGAGCATCGTCACCGCGCAGGGCACGCTGACGATCACGGGGGTAACCCCGGTCAAGGACGCGGTCGGCGATACGGTCTCGGCGACGGTCGCGTACAGCTACACGCTGACCAGCAACACGCTGACGCACAGCGCGGCGGGCAACGACTCGATCTTCGACAGCTTTGCGGTGACGGTCACCGACAGCGATGGCACGGTCGCGAGCGACAGCCTCGACGTCAAGGTGGTCGATGATGTTCCCACCGCCAGTGCGGACACAGGCATGGTCAGCGAAGGCGGCTCGACCACGGGCAACGTTTTGACCGACGGCACCGACGACCGGTTCGGGGCCGACGGACCGACAGCGACCACACCCGCGGGCGGCGTGATCGGGGTTTCCGCGGGCAGCAACACCAGCGTGACCGCAACTGGCGCGCCGGGCACGGCGATCACGACGACGCTGGGCACGCTGACCCTGAACGCCAATGGCAGCTATACTTACGTGGCCAAGTCGGATGCGATCGCCACCAACACCACCGACACGTTCACTTATTCCATCCGCGATGCCGACGGCGACGTTTCGACGACGACGCTGACCATCAACCTGACTGCGATCACCCTGACAGGACAGAACGTGATCAGGACAGTCGACGAGGCGGCACTCGATACATCGCCCACCGCTCCCGATCTGGGTGCGGGGACGATCACCGGCTCGAATCCCGGCTCGACTGCGGAAACGGTCACCGGCACGATCACCGTCAGTGGCGGAAGCGGCATCACTTTCATCGCTCAGCCGGTCACCGCCACGACCTACGGCCTGTTTGAGCTCAAAACCGACGGGACCTACACTTACACGCTGACCATGCCATTCACCACGTCGCCTGCGGCGAACGACGGCGTCACGATCCCTCCGGCTGCGTTCGAGCAGTTCAGCTACACCGCGATGGACGCCAACGGGAACACCGTGATGGGGACCATCCGGATCAACATCCAGGACGATGTGCCGAGCGCGGTCGTTACGGGTGATGCGGTGCTGAATAACAGCATTGGCGGCACCGATACTGCGGCGCTCGACAGTGACGGCATTGCCAACAATCTCGGTGCCGACGGAGGAACCGTTCGCTTCGACCCGGCGCAGACGTATCCCGACCTGACTTCGGGCGGCGAAAAACTGGTCTATGCGGACTCGCTTGACGGCCTGACGCTGACCGGATTTACTTCGGCGGGAACGGTCCTTGTGAAAGACATTTCCCCGGGCACGACTGGCA
>JANMPV010000524.1:0-4443 GCA_031370045.1 Novosphingobium sp.
TCTCGATCTCGGCGATGGAGAATGGCTGGCCGCTGGTCTTGGTCAGCGGTTTGGCATCGACCAGGAACTGGTCGCGCAGCACGGTCTTGAACTGGCCGGTGTTCATCTCGGGCACGAGGATGTTCTCGTAAGTCTTCAGCAACGCGCCTAAATTCTCGGGCAGCGGCCACACATGGCGAACGTGGATGTGCGAGACGTCGATGCCCTTGCGCCGCTTCCGCCGCACCGCCTGGTGGATCGGCCCAAAGGTGCTGCCCCAGCCGACCACCGCCAGCTTGCCCGAAGCTTCGCCCAGCGTGACCTCCTGCGGCGGAGTCGATCTGGCGACTCCGTCGATCTTGGCCTTGCGTAGATCGGTCATCGTCTGGTGCGCGCTGGGCGAATAGTCGATGTTGCCGGTGCCGGGGTTTTTCTCGATCCCGCCGATTCGGTGCATCAGCCCCGGAGTGCCGGGCTTGATCCACGGCCGCGCCAGCTTTTCGTCGCGAGCGAACGGCAGCAGCTCGCCGTCCTCACCGTTCTTCTCGTCGAGGAAGCTCACCGGGAACGGGGTGAATGTCGAGACGTCGGGCACCTTCCACGGCTCGGCGGCGTTGGCGATGTAACCATCGGTCAGGAGCATCACCGGGGTCATGAACTGGGTGGCGATACGGCACGCCTCGATCGCGCACTCGAACGCATCCGAAGGCGAACGCGCGGCGACCACCGGCAGCGGGGCATCGCCATTTCGACCATAGATTGCTTGATATAGGTCGGATTGCTCGGTCTTGGTGGGAAGTCCGGTCGAGGGCCCGCCGCGCTGCGAGTTGACGATGATCAGCGGCAGCTCGGTCATGATCGCCAAGCCCATCGCCTCGCCCTTGAGCGCGATACCCGGCCCCGACGACGAGGTCACCCCCAGTTGCCCGGCATATGATGCGCCGATCGCCGCGCAGATCGCGGCAATCTCGTCCTCGGCCTGGAAGGTGGTGATCCCGAACTCCTTGAGCCGGACCAGATGGTGGAGGATCGCCGAAGCCGGGGTAATCGGATAGCCGCCGAAGAACATCGGCAGCCCGGCAAGCTGCGCCCCCGCGACCAGCCCGAGCGAAATCGCCTCGGCCCCGGTGACGGTGCGGTACAGCCCCGGCGCGCTATCGACCGGGGCGATGTGATACTGCTTGAGCGGCCCCGCCAGCTCGGCGGTTTCGCCATAGGCGTGGCCGGCGTTGAGCGCGGCGACATTGGCATCGGCCAGCACTGGCTGCTTGGCGAACTTGGCCTTGAGCCAATCGACCAGCGGGGCGCGGTCACGATCGAACATCCACAACGCCAGCCCCAGCGTCCACATGTTCTTGCAGCGCAGCGCATCCTTGGTGCCCAGACCGAACGGCTTGACCGATTCGAGCGTCAGCGCGCTGATATCGAACGCGAGCACCTGCCATTTTGCGAGACTGCCGTCGTCGATCGGACTGGCGGCATACTTGGCCTTGTCGAGGTTGCGCCTGGTGAACTCGCCGGTGTCGACGATGATCAGACCGCCAGGCTTGAGCGCATCGACGTTGGTCGCCAGCGCCGCCGGGTTCATCGCCACCAGCACGTCGGGCGCATCGCCCGCAGTTTCGATGTCGATCGAGCCGAAGTTGATCTGGAACGCCGAAACGCCGAACAGCGTGCCTTGCGGGGCGCGGATTTCCGCGGGGAAATCGGGGAAGGTCGCCAGGTCGTTGCCCGATAGCGCGGTCGACAGGGTAAATTGCCCGCCCGTCAGCTGCATCCCGTCGCCGCTGTCCCCGGCAAACCGCACCACCACCGAATCGGGTGATAAAACATCCAACGGACGCTGGATCTGCGCCTCGGGTTCGTCTGCAAATGCTGTAGCCATCAATACCTCGGTCGGCGCGACCCGGTCGTATGCCGGGAGGTGGTGCGCGGCGCTTATGCCCCTCACCCTATACGCACAAAGAAGAAAAACTCTCCCCTGCGCAATACGCCAGCCAGCAGAATCCCCCGACCGCTGCTAGTCAAGTTGCAATTCGCGACCTAGACCATCGCTGAACAAAGACGCGAGGTGCCCAGTGAACGACGCCAGCCCGATCCAGACTAGCCCTTACACCCGCCCGGATGTACGCGGAATCCTCGATTTCCTCAATTCGGTCAAAGGCCCGCAGATGCACGAAATGCCTCTGGCCGAGGCGCGTGCGGCGTATCTGGCAATGATCCCGGTGGGCGAACTCGACCCGCGCCCGCTGGCGGTGATCCGCGACCTGACCTGCCCCAGCCCGGCAGGCGAGATCCCGCTGCGGTTCTATGACGCTCGCGAAACCCGTGATCCCGGCCCGGCGATCGTGTTCTACCACGGCGGCGGCTTCACCATCGGCGATCTCGAAACCCATCATGCACTGTGTACCGAAATCGCAGCGGAAATGGATATGCCGGTAATCGCGGTCCACTATCGCCTGGCGCCCGAGCACACCTTCCCCGCCGCGCCCGACGATTGCGAGGCGGCGACGCGGTGGGTAGCGGCCAGCCCGGCGGAGCTTGGCCGCACCGTAACCGGGCTGATCCCGATCGGCGACAGCGCGGGCGGCAATCTGGCGATCGTGATGACCCAGGCGCTCGCCGATCGCCCCGCAGCGGTGCCGGTTGTGCTGCAAGTGCCGATCTATCCGCTCAGCGACGAAAAGTCCGATCATGCCTCGATGATCGATTTTGCCGAAGGGCATCTGCTCACGCAGAAGTCGATGCAGTGGTTCGGCGAGAGTTACGCTGCCGAGGCGGGCAACGTGCGCGCCTTTCCGATCCACGGCGATCACGCCAAGATGCCGCCGACGGTGCTGGTCACCGCCTCGCTCGATCCGATCCGCGACAGCGGGCGGGTTTACGGCGCGCAACTGATCCTGGCCGGATCGGACGTGGTGTTCATGGAAATGAAGGGCTCGATCCACGGCTTCACCACGCTGCGCAAGGCGATCCCCAGCGCGCAGGAGGACATGCAGCGAATCTTTGCGGCGATGCGGCTGATGCTCGGAAAATTATGAGCGTCGATCTGGCAGCCCTGCCCTACCGCCCGTGCGTGGGGATCATGCTGGTCAACGGCGAGGGCAAGGTCTTCGTCGGCCAGCGGATCGACGCAAAAGAGGGCGACCGCTGGCAAATGCCGCAGGGCGGGATCGACAAGGGCGAGGAGCTCCACGCCGCCGCGTTCCGCGAACTGGGCGAGGAAACCGGGGTAGGCGAAAGCCTCGCCACGATCATCGCCGAAACGCGCGAGGAACTGCTCTACGACCTGCCCGACGATCTGCTGGGCAAGCTGTGGGGCGGCAAATATCGCGGCCAGCGCCAGCACTGGGTGCTGATGCGGTTCACCGGCGAGGATGCCGACGTGCGCCTCGATGCGCACGATCCGGCCGAATTCTTCGAATGGAAATGGCTCGATCCCGAGGCGCTGCCCGAGATGATCGTGCCGTTCAAACGCCGCGTCTACCGCGCGGTGCTGGAGGAGTTCAGGGCGCTGATTTGAGCGGGCGCCCCTCCCGCATGCGGGAGGGGAAAGCTTAATTCGAAGTAATCACCGGCTTGGCCTGCACCGCTTCGGCCGAAATCACCCGCGGCATCGGCCCGCGCGCGATCATCGAGGCGAGTTCCTGTGCGGGGGCGCAGCTTTTTCCGCACAGCCCTTCGATCCGCGCAAGGTTCTTGCGGGCTTTTTCGACCGCGCCTTTCTCGACCATCGCCCCGCCCTCGCCCGATAGCGCGACGACGTTGTCGGGGTCGCGCTCAAGCGCCTCGCGGTAATAATGGATTGCCTTGCCCTGGAGCCCCTCGGCGCGAGCCGAATCGCCCAGCGCCAGATACGCCGCGATGTACGCCGGATCGACCACCAGCGCGGCCTCGAACGCGTCGGCGGCCTGGCTCGCCTTGCCCTGCGCCAGGATGGTCCGCCCCTCGGCCAGCAGCGCCCGAGCGCGTGCGTCCTCGCTATCGGGTGCGGCGCCGTGACTTACACTTGCAGTTACCGCAACCAGCGCGGACAGGGCCAGGGCAGCAGGATAATAGCGCATCAGCAACTCCATCGAGCGGCTGGGCAGCGCGGGCTGACCGCCGGTCATCGCAAATCTCGCGTCATGACGAGCAAAGCTATCACAGCCGTTGGAGAACCGTGAAGAAAAACCCGTCGGTGCCATCGTGGAACGGCGTGAGCCGGACCCCAGTGCCGCGCGGCCTACCCGCGCCGGGGTTAACGTCTGCTGCACGCCAGCCGGGGTGACGCGCGAGGAATGCCGCGGCTTGATCGGCGCCCTCGGCATCGAGCAGCGAGCACACGACGTAACCGATCCGCCCGCCAGGCCTGACCAGCGCAGCGGCAAGGTCGAGCAAACGGGTTTGCAGCGCAGCGTGGCGGGTGATGTCGGCCGGGCGCAGCCGCCAGCGTGTTTCGGGGTTGCGCCGCCAAGTGCCGGT
>JANMPV010000525.1:0-2893 GCA_031370045.1 Novosphingobium sp.
GATCCCGACAAGTCGCCGCCGCGCGGGCTGACTTTGCCCGAAAAGGCGTCGAGTGCGGAAGATCGCCAGGTGCCGCTGCCGCCGTTGCGTACAGACGAAAAGGTCGGCGCGGTGGCGGTGGCCGAGGAGCGTGCGGCGCAGGAGGAACGCGCCGAGCACTGGCGCTTGCTCTACGTGGCGATGACCCGGGCGGAGGAGGCGCTGTTCATCGCCGGGACGCTGGGCGGGCGCGCCAAGGAGCTTGCGCGCGACAGCTGGTATGCCAGGCTTGAACCGCTGTTTGACGCGGGTGAACCGCTGGTTGACGATCTGTGGGGCGTGCGACGGGAGGTCGGAACGCACGCTCCCATGCCTTCGCGGATCGTACTGCTTGACGAGGCGATGGAACCTTTGCCCGAATGGGCGCTCCGCCCGGTCGGCCCCGAGCCACGTCCGCCGCGCCCGCTTGCGCCATCGGCCAGCGGCGAGGATAGCGCGGCCGATCCGCCGTCAGCCCCGTCGCCCGAACTGCGCGCGGCGGCGGAGCGCGGCGTGCTGATCCACCGTCTGCTCGAACGCCTGCCCGAACTGCCCGAGGCGGAGCGCGCCGCAGCAGCAGTGCGCTGGCTGGGACGCGCCGCAGCTGAGCTCGACGTGGCGGACCGCGACGAGATCGCCCAGGCCGCGCTGAGCGTGCTCGCCGATCCGCAATGGGCGGCGGTGTTGGGCCCGAATTCGCTGCCCGAAGTGCCGATCGCAGCGACCGTGGGCGATCGGGTGGTGGCAGGCACGATCGACCGGCTGGTGCTGGGTGCCGATGCCATCCGCATCATCGACTTCAAGACCGCGCGGCGCCCACCCGCCGATCTCTCGCAAGTCCCGCTCGGCTATATCCGCCAGATGGCCGCCTATGCCGCGGCGCTGCGCGCGATCCATCCCGCGCAGCGGATCGAGGCCGCGCTGCTCTACACCCACGCGCCGTTGCTGATCGCGATACCCCAGGCCCTGCTCGAAGCGCACAACCCGGCCTCTGCCCCGCAACAGGAAAGCTTTGTCGGCTGAGGCGTTGCCTTGGCAGCCATTCCACCTAGATTGAGCGCAACCCAACGAGGAACCGATCATGCCGACCAAAGCCGTTACCGATGCCAGCTTCGCCGTCGATGTCCTTCAATCCGACAAGCCGGTGCTGGTCGATTTCTGGGCTGAATGGTGCGGACCCTGCAAGATGATCGGGCCGAGCCTCGAGGAAATCAGCGACGAACTTGGCGACAAGGTATCCATCGTCAAGATGGACATCATGGAGAACACCGACGTTCCCGGCCAGATCGGAGTTCAGTCGATCCCGTTGATGGTGTTGTTCAAGGACGGCAAGCAAGTCGCGCAGAAACTTGGCGCCGCGCCCAAAAGCCAGCTCAAGGGTTGGCTGGAGAGCGTGCTTTAGGGCGAAGCCCGGACGGACCGAAGCGGCCTCCTGCCTGCCTACTTCCTGAGCGCCGCCAGTGCCGCAAACGGTCCGCTGCCAGCTTCATCGCCCAGCCCCGCTTGCTTGCGCACCCGCTCCGCATTCGGCCCTGTCGCATAAGGGTCGATCGCCAGCGAAAGCGTCTGGGCGATCTGCTCGCCCAGGTCGAACTGGGTGCCTTCGAACTCGATTTCATCGCAGGCGGCGGCGTCGATTTCCAGCTCCTCGTCGGGCTTGTGCGGGGTGATCCCCTGGACGAAGCGCAAGCTCAGCGGCTCGCTTACTCGCATCGCGAGAGGCTCGTTCGAGATGGCGCAAAGCTGGACCACAGCGGCCTCGATCCGCCCGGTTACTGCGATCACGCCGCCCGCCGGCAGCAGAGTTACCTCTGCGGTCAGCCGCTCGACCGCCTCGATCCCGATCCGTTTTGCCAGCGCCGCACGCTCGACTGCGTCGGCCTCTAGCCGTAGCGGTTTGGCTGGCAGGTCGCGGGTGTCGATCCGTCGCGAAAACTCGGCAGTCATGGGGATATGGACCCTTCGAGCAGGCGGTCGAAAGGCACCGCCTTGATCTGTGCCTCAAAGCGCAGCAATTCTTCCGCCAGCGGGGCGGGAGTCGCTCCTTCAGCCAACGTCGCATTGCGCTCCACCGCGTCCGCCAGCGCCTCGCCACCTCCCGGCAACGTATCCCGCAACGCGCCGATCCGGCCGCCCAGCGTGGCCATGAGCTTGCCGATGCGCTTGCCGACCATCAGATCGCCCACGCCTGCCTGGCGCAGTTGTGAATCCATGTCCTCGATGAACAGCTCGGTCAATGCCACTGAACTCGCCCCGTCGCCCGCCTGTTCGATCCGCAGCAGGACCACCGCCAGCACCAGCGTGACCATGTCGAACCGCCCTTCGACGGTGTCGGCCACGCCGAAATCGCGGTACCAGCGTTTGTCGCGCGCTTCGGTGACCACCGCGTGCCACAGCGCCAGCCGCGGCGGCATCGCGGGGGCAGAGTTAAACAGGCGCTGGAGAAGGTTCATTTTCAATCCCGGGCAGGCGCGTTCAGCGCCGATTCAACCGCCATGCGGCCTTGTCGTCGGATGGACGAACCCCTAAGGGTCGCCCGCTGAACGATATAGGGCTGCGCTCGCCCCACGCCAAGCGGCGTACCGAGCAGCCCAGCGGAGAATTCGATGCGCCTTTCCGGCCGTAATTTGTCGACCACAGCCGCGCTCGGCGCTGCGCTCGCGCTCACCGCAGGCTGTGCCAGCATCAAGGATCACCGCGGCTATTAGGCCGATGCGACGCTGATCGCATCGGTCCAGCCGGGGGTGGATAACAAACTTTCGGTTGAAAAGACGCTGGGCCGCCCGACCTTCACCAGCGAGTTCGGCACGCCCTCGTGGTACTACGTCGCGACCAACACCGCGCAGGCGCCGTTCGGCCGCCCGCGGGTGACCGA
>JANMPV010000040.1:0-1781 GCA_031370045.1 Novosphingobium sp.
GCCGGCGGCGCCGCCGGCGCAATCGAAGCAACCGTTGGCGTCGACCACAGGCGCGGCGCTGGTCAGTCCGAGAGCGCCGACGTTGAACACTGCGCTCGAGCCGATGATCAAGCCGCCGGGCGAATAAAAGTAAATCGTTCCCGCAGGCGTCTGCGAAGCCGCGCCCTGTAGCTGACCGATGACCGTGCCGTTGAATTGAACCGAACGGGTCGGATCGGTCGGCAGGATTCGGTTGAGCACGGTGAATTGGGCATTGGTCGATTGAAACGTCGCCGTGGTGCCCGACGGCTGAAAATTGATCGGCCCGCCGCCGACAGCGGTATCGAAGGTATTCCAGTTTATGACGACATCGGAGTTTGTACCCAAGATGTCGATGTTGGTGGTGTTCGTTCCGGTCGTGATCGTCGCTCCCCCCGATATCACCGTCCCGTTTCCCTGGAACGACTGCGCCCGCGTGGTTCCGCTACCCACGATCAGCGCGGTGGCGATGGCCAGCGTTGAACACAGCGAGCGAGCGATACGGCTGCGATCCGTAAGCATCAGTTGGTCCTCCACGGTAGAATTCGGGTGGTAAGCGTGAGCAGAAAGCGCGGATTGCCGCGTTTGGTCTGCAGTCCGGCGCGTTCGAGCGGAACCGCGACGGTGGCATCGAGGCGGAAGCGGTCGCCGAGTTCGGCGCGCACCCCGCCGCCGGCCGAGCTCAGATGGTCGTTGCCGCCGGGCCCCTTGTTCCACACCCGCGCCGCGTCGCCAAACACGTAAGGCTGAACACGCAGTTCGGAACCGTCGCTGATGCGATAGCGTGGCCCGCGCAGCTCGGCGCTGAGGCCGAGCCCGCTGTCACCGAGAATCGCGCCCGGATCGTACCCGCGCCCCACTGAGTAGTTGCCGCCGGTGAACTCTTCGAAGCTGAGCAACGGATTGAATGCATATTGCCCGCGCGGGGTCAGCGCGATCGAGAAGTCGTCGCCGATCGCGAATTCGGCGTCGGCGTTTGCGCGAATCACCGCGGCGGTCGCCTTGCCATCGAGTCGGCTGGGCGAAGTAGCTCCGCCTGGACAGGCCACCCCGCGGCAATTCGGGCTGGCATTGAACACGTCGATGCCTTTGCGGAATTCAATAGCAGCGCCGGCCCGCCAGCGCGGGCGGATCGCGCGCAGATCGACCGCGTCGTAATCGGCACGCAGCCACAGGACGCGCAGCCTGTCGCGCGAGAGCGGGGTTGTGGTGGTTGTCTTGAAATCGACGTCCTGATCGATGTAGTCGAACCCGCCGCCCAGCCAGACGTTCGAACCCTGGGTGCGCTTGAGCGGATAGCGCGCGTAAAGCTGGCTGAACAGCGTGCGCGCCTTGAGCTTGGTGCCGGGGCCCGCAGTGGCCCCAAGATCGGGCTCGGTCCAGGCGTAGGTGAACTGGCCGCCGACGATCAGCCCCTCGCTGCCGGGACGGAATTCGTGCCCGATCTGGAGGATCTGCTGCTCCTTGAGATCGGCGGTCGAATAGAACCCGATCGTGGTCGCGTCGCCCAGCCCGGTCAGCCCGAACACTTGTGCGCGGATTTGCGCGCCCCAGCGTCCGGTCGCGCTCGCTGCATAGTTCTGGACGGTGAAATCGACCACATAAGGCCGCCGGACCACCGCCACTTCGCCGATCAGTTCGCCCTGCCCGGTGCCAGCGGGCTTGAGCGTGAGCTGGACGTTATAGCCGGGCAGATCGCGCGCCAGCAGCAGATAGCGCTCGGCCTTGTAGCGGTTAAACACCTCGTCCTGGGTCAGCTTGCC
>JANMPV010000050.1:0-20816 GCA_031370045.1 Novosphingobium sp.
AGACCTCGAACGCCGGCTCGATCCTCGCGTGTTCCAGCGGGTCCACCGCTCGACCATCGTCAACCTCAACCAGGTCCGCCAGGTCAAGCCGCACACCAATGGCGAGTGCTTTCTGGTGCTCGCTTCGGGCGCGCAGGTGAAAGTGTCGCGTTCGTACCGCGATGTCGTCGCGCGGTTCGTCCACTGAGCGACTTCTCCCTCCCCGGGTTCGATCTCGCCGCTTTTGTCGCTGCCACACTCGCTGAAGACCTCGGCGAAGGCCTGCCCGGCGGTGGGCACGACGTGACCAGCGAGAGCGTGATCCCTGCCGATGCGCGCTTTTCGGGCGTGATGGACAGCCGAGATGGAATCGTGGTGTGCGGGCTGGAAATTGCCGCGGCGTTCTTCCGCGCGCTCGATCCGGGGATGAGGATCGAGGTGCTGGTCGAGGATGGCACACGGGTGCCCGCAGGGTCCGATCTGATGCGGCTCGAAGGCAATGCCCGCGCTATGCTGACCGCCGAGCGCAGCGCGCTCAACACCGTCCAGCATCTGTCGGGCATCGCGACGATGACGCGCGGCTATGTCGATGCGATGGGGGGACACGCCACGCTGCTCGATACCCGCAAAACCATCCCCGGGCTGCGTCACCTCGAGAAATACGCCACCCGCACCGGCGGAGCGCGCAACCACCGGATGGGGCTGTGGGACGCGGCGATGATCAAAGACAACCACGTCCTGGTCGCGGGCGGCGTGGCCGAGGCGGTGCGCCGCGCCAAGTCCGCCGGGGTTGCCGAAATCATCTGCGAGGTCGATCGCATCGACCAGATCGCCCCCGCGCTGGAGGCCGGGGCGACCCGCCTGCTGCTCGACAACATGGACGTGGCGACGC
Source organism: Novosphingobium sp. (assembly GCA_031370045.1). GTDB lineage: Bacteria > Pseudomonadota > Alphaproteobacteria > Sphingomonadales > Sphingomonadaceae > Novosphingobium. The sequence goes on from JANMPV010000050.1 coordinate 872, forward strand.
TGCGTCAGGCGGTGGCGCTGGTCGCAGGCCGAGTGCCCACCGAAGCCAGCGGCGGGGTAAGGCTCGACACCATCGGCGCGATTGCAGCGACCGGGGTGACGTACGTTTCAGTAGGCCGCCTGACCCAAAGCGCGCCTGCTGCCGATATCGGCCTCGATTTTACCCCGCTGTGAGGCTTGCGTTCGGGCGGCGGATCACTAGCCTGACGGGCTAGGATAACCGGGGGAAGAATGATGCGTCCGCAATCGATCGAACGGTTCGAAAAGGTTTATCTCGGTTCAATAGCCTTGGGCCTTGTCAACACCGCCTTGAATTGGGGCCAGCTCACGGCGTCGGTGCAAAAAGCGACTACGGGAGGCGTCGTACTGGGACCGAGCGTGATGATTGTATCGATCGCCCTCGGCCTGGTCATCTCGTTGCTGCTGTGGTTTTTCATTGTGCGCCGAGCAAGCAATGTCGCCAAGTGGATTTTCGTGGTCATCACCGCGATCGGGGTGTTCGGCGTGCTCAGTTCGCTGGTCAACCCGTCAGCTCCAAAAGGTCTGGCGATGATCGGTGGACTGGCAGCAACCGCACTCCAGGTCTTCGCGGCGTGGCTGTTGTTCAAACCCGATGCCGCAGAGTGGCTGGAAAGCAAGGGGGCGAGCGGGGCTGGTGATCCATCGACGTTCGACTAACGCCGCCTGGCTCCTGCTCGCCGCGCAGGCCTGTCCGACGGCAGCCTTGGCGCAGGCCTATCAGTGCCGTGTTCCCGCCGATCTGCCAGTGGCGCGCCCGGCAATGCCCGACGGCCCCGCGCAACGCACCCCGATCACCGGCTATACCCTGGCGCTGAGCTGGTCGCCCGAGTTCTGCCGCGGCAAGGAGCGCGATCCTGCCCAGCGGTTGCAATGCTCGGGAACAGCGGGAAGATTCGGCTTCATCGTCCACGGGCTATGGCCCGAAGGCGCGGGTCGCTCGCCGCAGTGGTGCCGGGCGGCCCCGCCACCTGCCGCTGCCACTGTGCGCGAGCAACTGTGCCGCACCCCCAGCGTCACTCTGATCGCGCACGAATGGGCCAAACACGGCAGTTGCATGGCGCGCGATGCAGCGGGCTATTACCGGGTGAGCAACATCCTGGCCGATGCGATGCGTTACCCGGCGATGGAGCGCCTTTCGCGCGACCGGGCGCTGACCGCGGGCGCGTTGCGCAAGGCGCTTGCCGAGGCCAACCCCGGACGCCCGCCCGCCAGCTTCGGGCTGCTGGTCAGCCGCACCGGGTGGCTGCGCGAAGTCCGCGTCTGCCTCGACCGCCGCTTCCGCGCGGTGCGGTGCAAGGCCCAGCAAGCGGGTCCGCGCGATGCGGCGGCGCTGAAGATTTGGCGTGGGTTGTAAGGGGTGTTCACGCCAAGGACGCCAAGACGTTTCGCTTTTGGCGAAGCCGCTTTATCCCACGACACTCAAGAACAAAGCGGGAATTGCACCTACGGCGCAGACCTCTTGGCGTTCCTGGCGTGAACCCGGCTTATTAACGCCGTTCCGCAAAAAACGCCCGCAACAGCCCTGCCGCCTCATCCTCGCCCATACCTGAGTAAACCTCGGGCCGATGGAGGCACTGGTCCTGCACGAACACCCGCGCGCCGTGCTCGACCGCGCCGCCCTTGGGATCGGGCGCGGCGTAATAGAGCCGGGCGATGCGGGCGTGAGCGATGGCACCTGCACACATCGCGCACGGCTCCAATGTGACCCACAACTCGCAGCCATCGAGGCGTTCGTTGCCTAGCGCTTGCGCGGCGGCGCGGATCGCGAGGATTTCGGCGTGTGCGGTCGGATCGCAGAGGGTTCGCGGGGCGTTATGTGCGGCGGCGATCACCGCGCCGTCCTTGACCACCACCGCACCGACCGGCACTTCGCCCGCAGCCGCGGCAGCACGCGCCTGATCGAGCGCGGCGCGCATCGGAAGGGGGAGCGGCCAGCTTGCCATCGCCCGGCGCTAGCCCGCGATGCCTTGACCGCGCAAGCTTGACCCTCACGAGGCGAATCGCTATGCGCCGCGCTTTCCAGCGAAACACCCCGGTTACCTGGCCGATTTTCGCCCCATTATTCGAGAGTCTTATCCCATGGCGCGTATCTGTGAACTGACCGGCAAGGGCCGTCAGGTTGGCCACAATGTCAGCCACGCCAACAACAAGACCAAGCGAGTGTTCCTGCCCAACCTGCACAACGTCACGCTGATGAGCGAGAAGCTCGACCGCAGCTACAAGTTCCGCGTTTCGACGCACGGGTTGCGCTCGGTCGAGCATGTCGGCGGGCTCGACAACTGGCTGGTCAAGACTTCAGACGAAAAGCTCAGCACCTCCGCGCAGAAGGTCAAGCGCGAGCTGGCCAAGGCGACCAAGACCGCCGCCTGAGGTCGAGTGGCCAAAATCACGCCGCTTGAGTAACAATAATTAAGGCGAACGGATTGATTGGTTCGCTTGGGCCGTCAGCCGGGGTCCGCAATGTCGAACGCCACGGCTATTCGCTCTCCCCCGCCGAACGGGCGCGTTCCGTGCCACATCAGCGATGGGAACAGCACCAGTCGGCCCGGTTTCGGCTCAATCAGGCGAAACCCAGCTAGATCGGGAATGAGTTCGCGGTTCTCGCCCAGTGCTAGCCACCCTGCCGCACCGTCGTCTACCCCGCCGATCCCGTTCTGGCCTGCGGGAAGTGTGACGTAGAACGCTGAGCTGTACCACCCATCGAGGTGGATATGATCCACATGAAAGCCGCGCCCGGTGAGGCGGACGGACCAAGCTCCGGCGATTCGCTGAGGCTCGCGGGGCGTAAGCAGCGTGGGATGCCCCGGTATCGCAGGCGGCAGCCGCTTGACGTGGTCAGCAACCGCATCAAGCACCGCGGCGCGCAGACGTCTAAGCTCGGGCTCGGCGCGGGCAAACAGGTTGCCATCTGTCTGCGTACCCCCGCGCACCGACTGATCCAGCTGCGTTCCTGATGTTGCATGAAGCTTGCGCAATACCTTCGCCAGCGCTGAGAGGCCGCTCGCCTCTACGCCAAGATCATACACCCCAACCAATCGCTCATCGCCCTCAAGCCACTGCCAACGCTGATCGTTTAGCAACCGCCAGAGCAGGGCCCGATATGGCCACAGCACCCGGTCCTGAACCGGATCGAACCTCGTTTCCGCGAGTTTGATTGCCTGGTCATAGCGACCGAGCCGAACCAGGTTGCGAACCGGCGCAACCAGTGCCGTGGCGGAGCGCGCGGGGGGCAGGCGATCGAACAACGCCTGTGCCGCCTGCGCCCTGCCAGTTTCTCCCAAGCAGATCGCTTCGGCCCGATCCAGCTCGGGAGAGGGCGGGAAAAACGTGCGGGCTTCGCTGGCCAAGCGCCTCGCGGCTTCATAGTCTCGCGCGTCCAGCGCAATGCGGATCGCCTGCGCGCGCAGGTTCCAGTCACCGGGGTATGCAATCATCGCCTTGTTCAGCGGAGCCCATAGAGATTCGCCCGGAGCCGCAAAAGCGGTCATCCGGGCATAGGCGGCATGGCCCTCGTTCCACCCGGGGTTGGCGGCGAGGATCGCGGCAAGCCCTGACCGCGCAACTTCGCCGTGCCCGGCGGCCAATTGTGCCCCGGCCCGGCCCAGCAAGATGCCGGCGTCGGTGGGCGCCAGCGAATGGGCTGCATCGAACAGGCCGATTGCGGGCATGCCAGCTTCGAGCGCGGTCCGGGCCAAGCTGTGGGCAATCAGCGGATCGCTCGGGGCCAGTACGGCGGCACGGCGGAACGACTCATGCGCCTCAGAGCTGTCGAGGAGCGCGCGCTGGGCCAGTCCAAGGATCTGCCAGGCACCTGCGTCGGTGGCCAGCGGACCGGCGACTTCGCTCGCCATGCGCGTGACAATTGCCTCGAAAAGGCCGGCCTGCAGTGCTTCAAGCGCGATAGCGCGCAGCCGGTCCGGTGAAACCGGATCCGGCGCAGCCAGCAGGGCGCGAAGTTCATCAGGTGATGCCATTGACCGCGACCTAGCGCCCGTGCGCCTTGGGGTTCAACCCGAACAATAAAGATGCATCGCTACCATGGCGCCGTTATGGGCGAGCGATGGACGAGCTCATGAAGGTCATAGATCAGGCGCTCGACGCGGACGACATTCCGCGCGCCGCCGAATATGCCGAGCGCGCGCGCAACCAGGGTTCGCGCGATCCGTTGGTGATCAACCTCGTCGCCTGGCGGCGCGAAGAGGATGGGCGGTTCGACGAGGCGGTGGCTTTATTGCGTGAAGCGCTGGCGATCACGCCCGACGATGCGACGTTGTACCTCGGGCTTGGCTCGGCGATGCGCAAGGCGGGCCTGATGAAGGACGCAGTCGGCGCGTTCGAGGCGGCGATCGAGCTTGATCCGGGATATGCGGCGGCGTGGTTCGCGCGCGGTTCGGCTTTCAATGCAGGTGGCGCAACGAAGGACGCTATCGACGATTTTCGCCAGGTGCTGCGCCTCGATCCGCAGCACGATGCGGCAATGGGCGCGCTGGCCGGCGCGCTCGCCAAGCGCGGCGAATTGGATGAAGCGGCCCTCCTGGCCAACCGCGCCCTCGCGCTGCGCCCACAAAGCCGGATAGCGAGCGTTGCCCTCGCCCAGATCGCGATCGAGCAGAAGCGCTGCGACGATGCAGTCGCAATCCTTAAGCCTCTTGCCCAAAACGGCTCTGACTCTGGCGATGGCGACGATCTTGTTGCGGCTTTCAGTGCACTTGGTGATGCGCTCGAAGGCTCCGGTGCTTTCGATCAGGCGTATGAAGCCTATCAGCGCGCGCAGGACCTGTTCGAGCAGGTCCACCGCGCACGCTTGCCAAGCGATTTCATCGACCCAAGCGAATCGACGGCGCAGATGATCCGCGAATTGACAAGGATTGAACCGCGCCTGCTGGCGGGTGCTCACGGCGGGGTGCAGTCTCCGGTGGAGCATCATGTGATTCTGACCGGCTATCCGCGTTCGGGCACCACGCTGGTCGAGAATATCCTCGCCACTCACCCCGGCGTGGTCGCCATCGAAGAATGCCCAACCTTGCGCGGTCTCGAACCCTATCTGACCGCAGCCGGCCTCGAACGATTCGCCCAAGCCGATGCCGGGGAGGTCGAGCGTTTGCGCGCCGATTATTGGGAGCGCGCTTCACGCGCCGCGAACGTCGATCTCACGGGCAAAATCCTGGTCGATATGGACCCTTTCAAGGGTGCGCGGCTGCCCTATATCGCCAAGCTGTTTCCCGACGCGAAAGTGATCGTCATGCGCCGCGATCCGCGCGATGTGGTGTGGAGCTGCTTCCACACCTCGTTCGGTTTCAACACCGGGACACTCGCGTTCACGAGTCTTGAAAGCACCGCGCGGCACTATGATTTGACATGGCAGTTGATCTTCCAGTCGCTGGAACGCCTGCCAATCGAGCGGTTCGAACTGTTCTACCACCGCCTGGTGCGCGATTTCGATGTCACCACACAGCAGCTTTGCGCTTTTATCGGGATCCCCTGGAGCGAGAGCTTGCGACAGTTCGACCGGACAGCTCAAGAGCGTGGGGTCTCAACTGCCAGCGCCCCGCAAGTGCGCAAGGGCCTGTACGATGGCACCGGCGGCTGGCAACGCTATGCCAGCCAGCTCGCGACCGTCGAACCAATTCTCAAACCATGGATCGACGCTTTCGAGTCTGTCTCGAACCGATCGGATCAGTTGCCCGACCTGGGCACCGATGCCGAATTGTGATCCACCGCGCTGCCCGAACGAAAGTTGACCTCGCGCCATTGCGCCACGGTCATGCAAATCTTCTTCTTCTTGAGCATCGAACCTATCTCGTTCTCGGTCCGGCACACAATTTTGTCTGACTTATTTTCAGGTTGCGGCGACGGCTGAGCTTGGGGCGCATCGACCGCACTCACTGGCCCTGTGGCCAGAATGGCGGCGGCGATCAGGACGGAGACTGGTTTCACAAGCGCGAATCCTCTGCAAATAACTTGGGATCGCTGCATGTTAATGCGCCGGATCCAGATTTGAAAGTCGCTACGCAGGTAGCGGTCACAGCGCGCCGACACGATGCCAGTTGTCTTGCGCAGCCATGAAGTCCCGGACGATGGCGCGATCACCGGCGTCGAGTTCGGGCCGCCAGAGATCGCCAATCAGCACCACCCGCAGCGAGTCGCTGTCGTTCCACGCTTCGTGCTCGATCGTGTCATCGAAGATCCACGGCTGGCCTTCGCGCCACTCACGGGTATCGGCGCCAACTCGAAAGCGGCACCCTGCGGGCACGATCAGCGGCAGGTGCAACACCGCGCGGAAATTGGCGACACCGTGGTGCGCCGGGATGTGCGTGTGCGGCGCGAGCAGCGAGAACATCAGGTTGGGAGTCAGACCGCCGACGTCGGGCTGATGCTCACCCGCCAGGGCCGCGATGGTCGCGGGGCACGCGGCGGCATTTACGGGATCGACTTCGCCATAACGGATCAGGTGGAGCGCATTCCAGGCCGGCGAGCGGTTGAGCGCACTCCATTGCCCGACCGGCTGACCCGGAGCGAAAGCGACATAAGGTTGCTGGCGGTCGCCATGCCGGGCGATGAGCGCGAGGAATTCATCGCGGATCGCGGGGAAGGCTTTTTGCAACCGTTCGCGCAGGCCCGCATAAGCGAAGTCAAAATATTCGACGTCGGCGAGCCCAGGAAAACGATAATGCGTCGGTTCCTGGTGAAAAACTGCGCGGCGATCGAACACGTTGTCACGCAAGCGCAGCGCGCGCGCGGCGTGGATCGGATCGTCCTGCCCGGTTCCTTTGAGCCGCCCTTCGATCGCGGCGCGATGGCGCGCGAGGAACCCCCGCGTATGATCCAGCTGTTTGCGCAACGGCAGTGGCAGCGTCAGGCCGTCCCCTGCGTGAAATCCAGCGGCGCGATAGAGTTCTGCGGCGGCGCTGTCCTCGCCCAGCTGTTCGTGCAAGCTGCCCTTGAGCAGTAACGCCACCAGATCGGCTGGCTGGAGATTGATCGCGGAATTTACCGCTTCGAGCGCGGCCCGGGCCTCGCCGTCATGGCGGCGCAGCGACGCGAGCTTGATCCAGCCAGAGAAGTCATCCGATGCGGCCTCGAGACCCGCTTCGAGGGCTCGGATCGCTTCGCGGGGCCGCCCGCCGCGCAGAGCGGCATCGGCCTTTCGGTGCATGTCATCGTTCATCCGCAAAGGCCCCAAAACATGAAAAAGGGCGGCGCATCGGATGACGCGCCGCCCTTTTCAATAGAGCGATCGGGCGGGACTTAGAAGTCCAGCTGGATAGCCGCAAACAGGTAGCGACCAAGCGAATCGTACACTTGTGCGTACGTGTTCGAACCGTTGTTCGAGTAGTTGCCGTCGAGGAACGGCGGTGACCGATCCAGGATGTTCTGGGCACCGATGCGGAAGGTGTAGTTGTCGCCCACCTTGGCCGACATCGAGAGGTCGAAGTAGCTCTGTGCCGGGATCCGCTGGACGGCAGGAGCGACATTTGCTGCATCGTCGTTGGTCACCTTATGGAAGTAACGCCATGCAGCCGAGAAGCCGAGACCGCTTTCCATCTGGTACGAAACGCGCAGCTTGCTGCGCCATCTCGGCAGAGGCGTTCCGCAATCCTGACCGAACTTGCCCGCACACTCATTCGCGGCCCCTCCGGGAATGCGCACGGTCGTGTACTTGTCGAGATAGGTGCCGACCAGGTCGAACGAGAGCCCGCCGCCGAACACGTCGGTGGTGTAGATCGCCGTCAGGTCGACGCCGCGGGTCTTGACCGACCCGAGGTTTAACCTGGGGTTATCGACAAAACCATTCCCGGTGAACAGCGAACCACCTGCGGCGCGCTGGATGTTGCCACACTGCTGACCAAGTGTGATGCACTGGGTCAGGCTGTAATTGGCTCCCAGCGTGCCGATCAAGTTGTTCACGCGGATGTCGAAGCCATCGACGGTCATCGTGAGGTTGCGGATCGGATTGAGCACCACACCCACGGTGTAGGTGTCCGATATTTCCGGAGTGAGATTTCTGTTCCCGGAAGTTCGCTGATTGTACTGGTTGGCCGGGTTGGCGTCGATCGTGCCGTACTGTGCGGCCGTCACCCCGGTAAGCGCGCATTGCGCCCGGGTGGCTGAAGGCGCGGCGCCGGCGCAAGGGTCGCGCCCGCTGAACAATCCGATGTTCGGCGAAGTGAACAGTTCGAGGTTGTTCGGCGCACGCACCGCACGGTTATAGCCGACCCGGAAGCGAACCTGCTGGATTGGCGCATAATCCAAGCCGAGTTTGTAGGCGTTGGTCGTGCCGGCCAGGCTGTAGTCCGAGTAACGATAACCCCCGTTGAAGCTCATGCTGTAGAAGCCAGGCCGATCGTTGACGAGTGGGATCGCAATTTCTCCGAAGAACTCCTTGACGTTGAACTGGCCGTCCACGTCGCGGACCCCGAACGGCGCGCCCTGGCCGGCAAGGTCGCCGGTCAGGAATTCGAGGTCGTTGCTGAGGGTGACGTGTTCCTTGCGGTACTCCGCACCCAGGGCGACCTGGACGCCTTCATCGGCGAGCGGTGACTTCAGGCCGTACTTGCCCATGTCGACGGTAACGGTACCCGACGCAATGTACTCGTCGGACTGGCCGCTGCTGAAACCAGGAGTGGCGAGATAGTTGACCGCAGCTTGGGTAACCCCGCCCGTCGCGAAAACATTGTAGGGGACGCAGTTCGGGTCGGTGATGAGGCCCTGGCCATTACGGAGCGCCGCAGCGCAAGCCGGCCTGCCGTTGCCATCGAGCACGACATTGAGTGAGTTGTTGATCCGGCGCTTCGAGAAATCGTTTTCGTAACGCTCGGCAAGGATCGCACGGTAGAACTGCCCGTAGACGTCATAACTTATGGCGTCGGTAATATCGCCCTTCATTCCGGCAACGACACGATAATCGGTATGGCGCAGGTCATCGACGCGTCCGGCACCCTCGACGTTGCGGCGACCGAGGTAAATCGACTGGATCGCCGAGGTCCCAGCGTTTGCTCCGCACAACGCGGTGAGCTGTGCAGCCGAAGCCAGCGCGTTGTCGCAGTTGAGGAAGAAGTCGGTTCCGAAGAATGCACCCGACGGCGCGATCTGCGCACGCGTGTGATCGTCCATAAACATCACTTCGAGGTATGGCTTGAAGCTATCGTTGATGTCGTAGTTCGCGAAACCGCCCAGCGTATAGCGTTCATCCGGACGGACGAAATAGTTATACGGGTTGAAGTTAAACCCGTCGCGTCGAGAACTGTAGGTACGGAAGGTGCCCGGCGCGCTCGGGTCAAGTGTCAAGCTCGGACCAGTCGGCGCGAAAACCGGCGTCGCCCCAAGACCCACGTTCCTGGTCCGGCGGAAACGCCCGGTTACCGAGGTCGACGATCCACCGCACGAACCGCCGCTCGATGCGGTATAGGCACAATAGCTGAAATCGCGATCGCCTTGCGTAATCGCATTGACCTTGCGCCAGCCGGCGTAGGCGGTCACGTGGCCACGGCCGTCACTGGACCCGGCGCCAATCGTTAAGGTCACGTTCTTGGCCGCACCAGCGTTGGTGTAGCCTTTGGGTGGAACGTACCCGCGTGCGGCCAGCGCACCGTTATAATTGGCTTCGTCGTTGAAGTCGTTATTGTGATTGTACAGCGAATACTGCGCGTCGAGCCGAACACCCTCAAATTTGGTGTTGAGGATGAAGTTGACGACGCCGGCCAGCGCGTCAGAACCGTAAGTCGCCGAAGCACCGCCGGTCAGCACATCGACGCGCTGGATCAGCGAGCCGGGGATAAAGTTGAGGTCGGCTGCGATATCGGTCGGATCGCCGGCGCCCAGGCGGCGGCCGTTGATCAGCACCAGGGTGCGCGCCGCGCCGAGATCGCGAAGATCGACGGTGGCGATACCCGATGCACCGTTCGAATCGCTCGAGCCCTCGCTGGCGAAAACCTGTGGCAGCGAGTTGAGGAGATCTTCCACCCGGACGTTGCCCTGGTTCTTCACTTCCAGCGCGTTGACCACGGTGACCGGGCTGATCGAGGTAATGTTGGGGTTCTGAAACCGCGAACCGGTTACGATGATCTCACCCGTCGGGGCAGCAGGTTCGTCGGCGACCTGGGGCTGCGCAGCCGTATCGGCTTGCGCCAAGGCTGGCGAGGCAAGCAGCGTCAAGCCGAGTGCGAGCGGCGCGACGCCAGTCTTCAGCAACGTGAGAGTCTTCATGAGATTTCAATCCTCAAAATGGTGCGGAAGGCACGGCCTTCCCCCCTTGTTCCGTCCTTGGCACATGACGGGCAATTCGCTTTGATCGCCTTTTTACACCAAGATTGACCTTTGATTGGCGCATAGTCGCCAGCGGGTAAAGCGAAGCAGCGCGGAATTCTGCCGCTTTCTCGACACCTGTGACATGCAGGACACAGTGTCGGATTTGATGCGAAACATCCTTGCGTCCGCGGGGCCGTAATAGCAGTAAACGTTTCTCTCGAAATCAAATGCGCGGAAAACTGGTCATGATGAAACTGGGATTGATGCTCGCAGGTGCCGCGGCCACTCTTGGCTGCGCGGCGGTTGCCCGGGATATAAAGCCAAGTAGCGAAACTCCCGCCGCGTTCCGCGCTGTGATCGATTGCCGCGCTATCACCGATCCCGGGCAACGCCTGGTGTGCTATGACCGTTCGGTCGCAACGATCGAGGAGGCGCGCGTTTCGGGCGACCTGATCATTGCCGACAAATCTGAAATCAAGGAGGCGAAAAGGGGCCTTTTCGGGTTCAGTCTGCCCCGGCTCAAACTGTTTGGCGACAGCGACGCGGTCGACCGGATCGATACCACGCTGGTCGGCGCGAAGCAGTATGCGTATGGCCAGTGGCAGTTCACGGTCGACGGCGGGGCGGTGTGGAATCAGACTGACACCGAGGCGCTTTACGTCACCCCCAAGCCGGGCGCCAAAGTGACGATCAAGCGCGCCGCCATGGGCAGCTTCATGTTGAAGATCGGCACAACTCCAGCCGTACGCGTTCGACGCGTGCAGTAGCGTCCCTGACGCCGCACCACAAAAAAGGGGAGCGGCATGCGCCGCTCCCCTGGCTCGTTGCAGGTTGAGACCTTAGAACTTCTTCGCAACGCTCAGCGCATAGCGGCGGCCGAATGCGTCGTTGATCGATGCCGGGACGATAAAGCCGTTGTACTTCTGGCCGATGCGGTCGGTCAGGTTGGTGACCGAAAGCGTCATGCGGAAGTCGTCCGGCGTCTCGAACCAAATCGAGGCGTCAATCGTCACATAAGCCTTGAAGTGGTCGAATTCGCGGGTGTCGTTGGGGTTGGGGCCGCGATTGAAGCGCGAAAACAACTGCTTGCCGACATAGTTGACGTTGGTCGAAAAACCGCCCGATTTGTTGTGATAGCGGATCCGGCCCTGGCCCTGCCATTCGGGATCGCCAAGAACGCCGTCGCTGCGTTCCGGAGCCACACCGGTGATGTCGTTAATCCGGCTCTTGAGCTTGAACACGTCGGCGCCAAGCTCCAGTTCCCCAGGGATGCCTAGCCCGTCCAGCGGGGCGTGGTAGTCGATCGTCCCCTGATAGGCTTTGACCCGCAATTGCTGACCGTTGACGAATCCCGATTTTACCCCGGGGTTCGCCGCGTCGGCGATTACCTGGCCGTTGGCGTCGCGCTTGATCAGCGAGCAGAAGGCATTGCCGTTGGCCGGATCAGTGGCATCAAATGCGGTGTTGTCGAAACACGCGCCGGTGATCGTCGCCACGGAGAGGAACGAGATCGGCTGCTTCACCTTGATGTCGATGTAGTCGAGCGTGATCGCCAGCCGCGGGATAAAGCGCGGACGCACAATCACGCCATACGTATAGCTGTCGGCGCGTTCGTTTTGGACATTCGGGTTGCCGCCCGACAAACCGGGCACGGTCGCGCTGGCTGCGACCAGCGGCGTCGCGTTGGGAAACTTGGCAAGGAAAGCGGCGCAGTTGGCGCTGCGAACCGCCGGAACCGAGCCGGCGTTGCGGTTGGCGACCGAACACAGGTCGGGCACCGTCGTGAAAACGTTGGTGGTCGGTGAGAACAGCTCGACGATCGCCGGGGCACGGAAGGAACGGGTGAAGTTACCGCGGAACTCGATGTCCTTGATCGGGGCGAACGATCCCCCGTAAGCATAGGAATTGAAGCCGCCGTTGATGCTGTTGTTGACATGACGATATCGACCGTAAGCCTCCAGCTTGGAGATTATGAAGTCGTTGTTCGGGGTGATGAGCGGGACCAGAATTTCGCCAAACTCTTCGTCGAGGTTGTATTTGCCCGAGGTGGGCAAGATCGCGACCGAACGGCCACGCCCGGCGACCAGGAACGGATCGGGGTTAAACGCACCCTTCTCCTGGTGGTGCTCGTAGCCCAGGTTGAACGCCACCGGATTACCGAACAGGTCGAACGGCGAGCCGCCGACGTTGGCGTTGGCCACGAACTGCTCGAGCCGGGTCTTGGTGACGACGTTGGCGAGGATATAGTTAAGCGCCGCAGCCGATGGCGCACCTGCCCCGAACACGTTGAGCGGAGCGCACGCGGCATCCGCCATCGGCACGGTGCCGGTCGGGAAGCCGGTGACCGTCGGCGTAGGAGAGCACACGATCTGGCCGCCGACGCTGGCAACGTTGATCGCGTTGACGAACTTCTGCTGATCGATCTGCTGGCCGAAATCGGTGAAATCGTTGCGGCCGTAGTTGGCGGAAATTTCGAAGTTGAAGTCGCGACCGCCAATCTGAAAATCGCCGTCGGCACCCACAACGCCGCGATAGAGCCGGTTGCGCGACGAACCGGTGAGATCGGCAAGATCGGCGTTGGCGCGGCTGATCTGGAACGTCGTGGTATAGCCGTTGGCGGCCAGCAGACCTCGCGCCTGGCTGGTCAGGAAGGGGTTGTCGACTCGGAAGGTCAGCGCCGCCGAAGACCCCCCAAACAAAGTCGAGTTGAAGGTGGGCTGCTGGACTAGTTCGTCGCCCTTGCCCTGGAAGAACATGCCTTCGGCGAACAGGCGGATGTTATCGGTTAGATCGAACGAGCCAAACAGGTTCGCGTTGATCCGTTCGATGTCGCTTGTCAGCTGGATGTAGTCGTTGAAGGTGAACCCGTCGCCTCCCGAAGCGCGCGCTGCGCCAGTTTGCGTGACAAGCCCCACGAACGGAATGCCGCGGTTGTAGGGAACGAGATTGCCGCTGGGATCGAACTGGAAATTAAACCGCGCACTGCCGTTCGATAGTACACCCCCGCGCGTCAAGCTGGGGATCGTCAGGTTGCGGACCAGCACCGAGCCGGGAAAGCCATCGGTGGCGGTATCGTTGAAGCCGAGGGCGGGATTGATCCGGCCGTCGTTGGTAATTGACCGACCCGCCGGGCCGAGGTTGGCGATCGAGTTGTTGACGGTGCAGAACGGCGGGCTGACCGTAACGCAAGGATTGGTCGTGTTGCCCAAGTTGGCGCGGAAAAAGTCGCGCGAATTGCCGAGCACGCCATCGACCTTCTCATAACTGAACGCGGCGGTGATGTTGCCGCGACCGCCGGCAAAGTTCATGCCACCCGCGCCGGTCAGGTTCCGGCGGAAATTGTCGCCGCGCCCGGTAATCGCGGTCGTGCCGCGCAGTTCGAGGCCCTCGTACTTCCGTTTCAGGATGATATTGACGGTGCCCGCGATCGCATCGGTGCCGTAAACCGGCGCTCCGCCGATCGACACCCGGTCGATGCGATCGACCAGGATAACCGGAATCGTGTTGAGATCGACCTGGGTCCCGGGGGAAGCGTTGCCGAAGATCGTGGTGACGTTCGAGGAGACCACCCGGCGGCCGTTGAGCAGGGTAAGCGTGCGGTTCGAGCCGAGACCGTAAGTGTTGATGAAGTTCACGCCCTGGCCAAAGGTCGCTTGCGAGCCGTTGGGGGTCACCGAGCCGCGGAAGCCGGGAATCTCGTTCAGCGCATCCGCGACGTTGGTGAGGCCGCGGTCCGCAATGTAATCCGAGGTAACGGTAACCGTCGGCTCCTTGCTGACGAGATTGGGCAGCCGAATCCGTGATCCGGTCACAACGATGCCCTGGTCCAAGGGGGAACCGTCTGCGTTTGCCTTTTCGGCCGGCAGGTTGCTGTTGTCGCACACACCATCGCCATCCGCATCGATGCACGCCGGGGTGGTGGCTTGGGCAAATGCAGGGGAGGCGAAAGCGGTGACGGCCAGCGCGCCGTGCGCAGCGGCAAGCCGCAGAAGCGAGATGGTTTTCATGGATCAGTTCCCTGTTTTTACGAGCGCCGAGCGACGGCATATCAAGCTGTAAATTGGCCCAGCACGGGGGGTGCGACCATCCCTTCCAGATCCATTCCTGACTGGTTGAAGGATTCTTGCCCGTGCTGGTAGGTGCGATCTGGCCCAATCTTTTTGCAAATTCAAAGCGCTTGACACGTCGGCCCGCGATTCTGCGGTCAGTGTTGCGGTTATGTTACAGAGGGCGTCGTTCGACCGTCATGTTGCGGAAAGGCTTACTTTCGGCGTGATGCAAATAGATTACAAAGCGTCGAACGTTGGCGATATTTCGTTTCAATTGCACCGTGCCGGGTTCTCAATTCCTGCCTTTGGCCGGCATCGCTCCTGTGAACAGGATCGGGTCGAGCCGCGCCTCGCGCCACTTGAGCGACCAGTGGAGATGCGGCCCGGTGGCGCGACCGGTCATTCCGATCAGCCCGATCGCTTGGCCGCGGTGGACGACATCGCCCGCTTTCACGAGCAGCCGGGAGGAATGGAGGAACGCGCTGCTGAGGCCGTTGCCGTGGTCGATCATTAGCAGGTTGCCCTCCAGCGTGAACGGCGCTTCGGCGGCGAGGATCACCACCCCGTCGGCTGGGGCAACGTAAGGACTGCCGCTGCCGCCGCCATTGGTACCCCGGGCGATGTCGATCCCCGAATGATAGCTGCCGGGTATGCCGCGATAGATTCGCTGCGCGCCGAACCGGCCCGATATCCGCCCAAACACCGGCCACATGAAGTCTTGCCGCCAGCCCTGGGTGGCGTTGACGATGGCCCGTGCGGCCTTGATCTGCGCCACCTCAATCGCACGGCGGCGCTCGTATTCTGCGCTGGGCAGCGCGGCGGGGCGCGGGTCGACCGAAACGTTCTCGATCTGCCAGACGCGCGGAGCGACGGTCAGCGCCGCAGTCACGCTGCGCCCATCGCCGAGCCGCGCGACCAGCGTTGCGGCGGGACCGGAATCGCGATCGAACGCCACGAGGAAGCGGCCGTCGGGGGCGATGTCGACCGGGGCACCGTCGAGCGTCAGTGCGATCGTACCGCCGGGCACGCTGCCCTTGAGCCAGCCGCCCTGGGTCAGCTCGCCCGCGTAGGCGAAGGTCGTGGGTCCGCGCGCGGGGGCGATTCGGGGGACGGAGGCGGCAGCCGTCGCGGCTTCATCGGCTCCGTGCGCAGGTCCAGTCGCGCAGCCGCTGGCAATCACCAGCACCGCCAGCGCGAGGCGTCTCACCCGCCGTCGAGCGCGCGGCGGGTCGAAAGCTCGGCGGTGGCATAAGGTTCCTGGCGGGTCACACTCCAGTAACGCAGCATCTCGAGCACAATCCGCTCACCGCTGACCGCGCAGGTCACGTGATCGCCCGGGCTGAGTACGCGGAACCCGTTGGGCTGGTAGTGGAGGCGCGCCTCACGATCGCGGGGGGACATCAGCATGGCAGCGATCCTAGCAAATTCGCCGCCTCAGAACAAATCGCCCTGTTTTACCGGTGCCGGAGCCGAAGTCGCAACTGGGCGCTGGGGGCGGGGCCGCGTTGCGCCGGGAACCACCGCCAGATCGGCATCGGCGAACTTGAGCGTGAGCGCCATTTCGCGCGCGGCGGCGGCAGCGGACTTCACCGTCTGCCCCTGCGCACCCAGCACCCGCGCGAAGCCCCGCCCCAGCGGAAGATCGGGGTTGAGCTGGGGCAGCAGGCGGGCGAACGGGGTCAGGGCGTCAGTGGCTCGCCGGAGCCGCGTTTCGAGCAGCGCGGGCGCAAAGCGGCTCCGCCCCAGACTTTCGCGCGCCGAAGCCAGCCGATTGGCGATCAGCGCCAGGCGCAGCGCCCCGGCATCGCGAGCCAGCGCCCCTCGCGCCACTTCGGTGCGGTGGACCAGGCCCCGTTTCAGCCGCTCGGACAGATCGTCGAGGCGTTGCGCGCGCAGGGCAAACAATGCCTGCGGCTGGGGGAGACGTTCCGCGCGGGCGGAAAGCCGCTCGCGCGCCAGTGCCAAGACGCGTTGCTGGCCGCGCCGCTGGCGCAGCACCAGCTCGGCGATCTGGTTGGCCAGCTCGGCGTGGACCGGTACCGCCAGTTCGGCGGCGGCGGTGGGGGTGGGGGCGCGCAAGTCGGCGGCGAAATCGGCCAGCGTGGTGTCGGTTTCGTGGCCGACGGCAGAAATCACGGGAATCGTGCTTTCGGCGATGGCGCGGACAACGGCTTCCTCGTTAAACGCCCACAGATCCTCGACCGAGCCGCCGCCGCGCGCGACGATCACCAGGTCGGGACGCGGGATGGCTCCCCCCTCGGCCAGTTCGGAGAACCCCCGCACCGCCGACGCCACTTGTGCTGCCGCATCCTGCCCCTGAACCAGCACCGGCCACACCAGCACCCGCGTGGGGAAGCGATCGGACAGGCGGTGGAGGATGTCGCGGATCACCGCCCCGGTCGGCGAGGTGACCACGCCAATCACCCGCGGCAGGAACGGCAACGCGCGCTTGCGCGCCGGATCGAACAGCCCCTCGGCCTCGAGCCGCGCCTTGAGCTTGGCGAGCAGCGCCAGCAGCGCGCCCTCGCCCGCGATCTCCATCCGTTCGATCACGATCTGGTAGGTCGAACGGCCGGGATAGGTGGTCAGCTTGCCGCTGACGACGACCTCGACCCCGTCCTCGGGCACGAACGCCAGTCGCTGCGCGCTGCCGCGCCACATCACCCCGTCGATCCGCGCACCTTCGTCCTTGAGGCTGCAATAGAAGTGGCCCGAAGCGGCGCGCTTGACCCCCGAAAGCTCGCCACGCAGGCGGACGAACCCGAAGCGGTCCTCGACCGTGCGCTTGAGCTGGGCAGACAGTTCGGTGACGCTGAGCGGCTCGGCGTTGTCGCCCGGGCGCGTTGTGGCTAGGAGCGCGCCGTCGGTGGCGTCGCCATGTTGCTCGGGTTGAGGGCTTTCCATGAACATCCTGCTGCTGGGCTCGGGCGGGCGCGAACATGCGCTGGCGTGGAAGCTCGCGCAATCGCCCCTGTGCAATGGGACCGGCGACACGCTCTATGCCGCGCCGGGTAACCCCGGGATAGCCCGGCACGCCGATTGCGTCGCACTCGATGCAGCCGACCACACCGCCGTGGTCGCGTTCTGCGAGGCGCGGCGGATCGGGCTGGTGGTGATCGGGCCGGAAGCGCCGCTGGTCGACGGCCTTGGCGATTCGCTGCGCGCTGCCGGATTCGCGGTGTTCGGGCCATCGCAGGCAGCGGCGCAGCTCGAAGGCTCCAAGGGCTTCACCAAGGACTTGTGCACCCGCGCGGGCATTCCGACCGCGCGCTATGATCGCGCGTCCTCGCTCGATGCCGCGCTGGCCGCGCTCGATAACCATGCGCTGCCGGTGGTGATCAAGGCCGACGGGCTCGCCGCGGGCAAGGGCGTGGTCATCGCCGAGACCCGCGTCGAGGCCGAGGCCGCGCTGGCCGAGATGTTTGCCGGGCAGTTCGGAAGCGCCGGGGCCGAGGTGGTGATCGAGGAATTCCTCGAAGGCGAGGAAGCCAGCTTCTTCGCGCTGACCGACGGCGCGACGATCCTGCCGTTTGGCTCCGCGCAAGACCACAAACGCGTTGGCGAGGGCGACACCGGTCCCAACACCGGCGGGATGGGCGCCTACAGCCCGGCGCGGGTGCTGACCCCGCTGCTCGAGGGCGAGGCGATCGAGCGGATCATTGCGCCCACTGTGCGCGCGATGCGGGATGCCGGGATGCCCTATTCGGGCGTGCTCTATGCCGGGCTGATGCTGACCCGCGATGGCCCCAAGCTGATCGAATACAACGCCCGCTTCGGCGATCCCGAATGTCAGGTGCTGATGCTGCGGCTGGAGGACGACCTCGCTGCACTGCTCCTCGCCTGCGCCGAGAACCGGCTCGCGGGGTGTGCTCCGCCGAGGTTCTCGCCTCAGACCGCGTTGACCGTTGTGATGGCGGCGAACGGTTATCCCGCCTCGCCGGCCAAAGGTGGAGGGATCGAGGGCATAGCTGTTGCCGAAGCGACCGGGGCCAAGGTTTTCCATGCCGGAACCGCCGAACGCGATGGCATATTGATCGCCACCGGCGGCCGGGTGCTCAACGTCACCGCGCTCGGTGCAAACGTTCGCGAGGCGCAGGACAACGCCTATCGTGCTGTCGCCAAAATCGATTTCGCGGACGGGTTCTGCCGCCACGACATCGGCTGGCGGGAAATCGAACGCGAGAACGCGCTCGGAGCTTAGTGTACCGGAGGATCCCACGTCGGGATGGCGCCGATCGGAGCTACCGGATCGTCGGACTCGCGCGGCGGAAGCGCGTTTCTGGGGACTTGGCCGATCTGCATTTCCCGCGTCGGCACCGCTTCGATATTGCGGACGGTCACCGTGATCCCTTCAGCAGTGATCTTCAGTTGGTTGAAGCCGGGCGGCGAGGAGCGGATGCGCTTTGACAAAGTGCCCGCTCCGATCATCCGCAAATTCCCCGCCGACGTTGCCTGATCGAGATCGAAAGCATCGTGAACGTGGCCGGTCAGGATTGCCAGGATATTGCGCCGGGCCAGTTCGGCCATCGTCGCTGCGCCGTTGATCGTCAGGTGCTTGCCGTGCGGATCGCGCTCGGTCAGCGGGTGGTGCGCGGTAACTAGCGCGCGGGTCCCTGCAGGCAGCGCGTCGATCGCCGTCAGCGTCTCGCGCAGCGCGGCCCGGGTCACCCAGCCGTTCGACCACGGAAAGCGCCATTGCGCGCGGGCGACGGTCTTGAGCGGAACGATCGCCAACCCAGGCAGCTCAATCTGCTTTTCGAGCAGCGCCTCGATCGAGCGAAACCGGCGGTAGGGGTCGATGAACCGCTCAAGCAGGTTGAAATACGGCATGTCGTGATTGCCGACCTCGACCGTAACCGGGGGTCCGAGCGCGGAAATCCAGCGGCAGGCAGCAGCGAACTCGCGATGCCGCGCGCGCATCGTCAGGTCGCCGGTGATGCAGATCGCGGCGGGCTTTTCGGCGATGATGCAGCGTTCGACCCAGGCGAGCGCGTCGCGGTCCTCCAGCCCGAAGTGAATATCGCTGAGGTGGAACAGGACGGTCGGGGTTGCGGTCATGACGATCCGCGTTGGCTGTTCGCGGAGAGGAATTCAACCGGACAATCAGCCACCTCGAACCGCTCCTCACAGCCGCCGGTCTTGCGCTCGCCATCGATCATCAGTTCGATTGCAGCGTTCGAGCGACAGACCACCTTGTCATGCAGGCCCAGCGCGTCGTGGGGGCCTTGGCGGAAATCGCGGCGTAGAAGGGCGACACCCTGCCGCGCATAATCTGCGATAGTCTCGGCTCCAAAACCGTCGACTTGCAACGATCCGTCGACAGGATGGACGCGAACCGCGGGATATCCGGCCTCGTTACCCAGTTCAGGTTGGGCAATCCGGACTTGCGCGCCGCTGGTGGTCTGGCCGATTGCCTCGCCCAGCGTGCTTGCCAGGCCGCCAAGGTCGCCTTCGCGCATTGCCTCGCGCACATCGGACCAGTGCGCACCCGGTCCGGCAAGGACTTCGCAATAGGCGTCGCCTTGCGAGGTGCGAACCATGTTGCGGCGTTCGCGCGCCACCGATCCATCGCCAACCAAAGCTATGATCGCGGCAGCATCGAGATCGCCGTGCATCGCCTTGGAAAGC
>JANMPV010000082.1:0-5473 GCA_031370045.1 Novosphingobium sp.
TGTTCACCCCTCCCCTTCAGGGGAGGGGACGGGAGTGGGGTCTTTCCTACCAAGCGGCGCTGGAATTAAACGACCGACCCCACCCCAACCCCTCCCCTGAAGGGGAGGGGCTTAGGAGATAGAAATGCCACTCTACCACACCGACGATCAGGCGATGCTCGCCGAGACCGTCACCGGGTTTATCGCCGACGAAGGCTCAACCAAAAAGCAGCTCCGCCGCTGGCGCGATGAAGGGTGCAAGGATGGTTTTGGCCACGAGCTGTGGGGCAAGTTTGCCGAAATGGGCCTGACCGGAATGCTGGTGGCCGAGGCCGACGGCGGGCTGGGGATGGGGCATATCGAGGCGGGCATCGTGCTCGAACAGATCGGCCGCAACCTCACCCCCTCGCCGTTCCTGACCACTGCGGTCATGGCCACCACCGCGCTGGCGGGCGGCTCTGACGAGGTCCGCGGGCGCTGGCTGCCGGGGATCGTCGCGGGCAAGACGGTCGCCGCGATGGCGATCGACGAGGGCGCCAAGCACCGCCCCGAACGCATCGCCTGCCGCGCCGAAAAGGCCGGCAACGGCTTTCGCCTCTCGGGCACCAAGGATTTCGTGGTCCACGGCGCTTCGGCCGATGTGCTGATTGTCGCGGCGCGCACGTCGGGCGCGGATGACGACGCGGATGGGGTCACGCTGTTCGCGGTGCCCAGGGATGCTGCGGGGATCAGCCACAACAGCGTCCGGCTGGTCGACAGTTCGATGGCCAGCCACGTGAAGTTCGACAGCGTCGAGCTCGATGGCGGAACGGTGATCGGCGATGTCGATGGCGGGCGCGAACTGCTGAACCGGGTGCTCGCCGCTGGCCGTGCTGGCGCAGCCGCCGAGCAGGCCGGGGTTGCCGCGGGCGCGATGGATATGACCGTCGATTACCTCAAGCAGCGCAAGCAGTTCGGCAAGCTGATCGGCGAGTTCCAGGCGCTCCAGCATCGCGCCGCGCATCTTTATTCCGAACTCGAGATCGCCCGTGCGGCAGTGATCAAGGCGCAGCAACTGCTCGATGCCAATGGCGCGGGCGCGGTCTCGGACCGGGCGCAGCTGATGGTTTCGGTGGCCAAGGCCAAGGCGGGCAAAGTCGCCGGGCTGGCGGTGCGCGAGGGCGTGCAGATGCACGGCGGCATCGGCATGACCGACGAATACGACATCGGCCTCTACATGAAACGCGATCGCGCGCTGGCCGAATTCATGGGCGACGCGTATTACCACACCCAGCGGGTGGCTGAATTGAGCGGGTACTAGGCTGATGTGAGCGGCTGTCCTTCGACAAGCTCAGGATGAGCGGACTTTTGTGTAATTCGCATTCCCCACCCTCGCTCATGCTGAGCCTGTCGAAGCACCCGCGCTGACATCTGCCCCAAGGAGACCCACGATGGATTTTCCAAAACTCTTCAGCCTCGAAGGCAAGATCGCGCTCATCACCGGGGGCAGCCGGGGGATCGGCAAGATGTTTGTCGAAGGGTTTGTCGCGGCGGGTTGCGAGCGGGTCTATATCACCGCGCGCAAGGCACAGGTGGTCGAGGAAACCGCGGCGCTGTTTGGCGACAAAGTGATCGGGCTTCCGGGTGACATCAGCCGGATGGAGGGAATCGAGGAACTCGCCGCCGAAATCGCCCGGCGCGAATCGCGGCTCGACATCCTGGTCAACAATGCGGGGGCGGCGTGGGGCGGCGAGTTCGAGGAGTTTCCCGAGATCGGCTGGAACAAGGTCATGGACCTCAACGTCAAGACCCCGTTTTTCCTCACCCAGAAGCTGCACGGGCTGCTCAAGGCCGCTGCCACCGCCGAGCGTCCGGCCAAAGTCATCAACATTGCCTCGATCGACGGACTGCGGCCCAACCCGTGGGATACCTACTCGTATCAGGCCTCGAAAGCGGCGCTGATCCACCTGACCAAGCGCATGGCAGCGCGGCTGATCAAGGACAACATCGTGGTCAGCGGAATCGCCCCGGGCGCGTTCCCTAGCGAGATGAACAAGGCCGCCGCGCGAAATCCCGAAGGCTCGGCCAAGGGCATCCCCTCGCGCCGCATCGGCGTGGCCGAAGACATGGCCGGCGGCGCGATCTACCTCGCCAGCCGGGCGGGCGATTACGTGGTGGGCACCACGATCCCGATCGACGGCGGCATCGTCAACGCCTGGATTCCGGATGGGATCGATCCGTCAGGACACTGAGCGAAGTTCAATCTGCCCGCATCAACCCGCGGACGAACCCGATCAGCCCGGTCTGGCGCGCGCGCTTCATGCGTTCGGCGCCCAGGATCTGGACGACTTTGGCGAAGCACTCGTCGATATCGTCGTTGACCACCACGTAGTCGTATCCATCCCAGTGGCTGATTTCGGCCTGGGCGCGGGCCATGCGGGCGTCGATCACCGCGCCGCTGTCGGTCCCGCGACCCACCAGCCGACGGCGTAGCTCTTCCAGGCTGGGTGGCAGGATGAACACGCGGACGACGTCTTGCTGGTCCTTTTGAAACAGCTGCTGGGTGCCCTGCCAGTCGATGTCGAACAAAAAGTCCGCGCCCAGCTTCAGCCCCGCGCGAATTTGCGATTTCGGCGTGCCATAGGAATGCCCGAAAACGGTCGCCCACTCATAGAACTCATCGGCCTCGACCATCCGCTCGAACTCGGCCTGGGCGATGAAGTGATAGTCGCGCCCGTCGACCTCGCCCTCGCGGATCGGGCGGGTGGTGGCGGAGACCGAGAGGCGAATGGTGCCGTCCTCGCGCAGCAGGCGCTGCGCAATGGTGGTCTTGCCCGCGCCCGAGGGCGAAGACAGGATGAACATCAGCCCGCGGCGCTGGAGGGCGTTGTCGGTGGTTGGCGGGGCTTGGACCATGCGCGCTGATGGCGCACGATGCCCGGTGCGGTCAACAATCGTCAGTCGCCGGGGCGGCTATTCCTTACCCCCGTCGGCGGCTTGCTTGGCGATCGCCTTGTGCCCCTCGGCCCGCGCCTCGCGCTTGTCCTGGCTGCGATCGTAGAGCAGCTTGGCCAGCGAGGCACCGCCGACCAGGATCATGCCGGGCACCGAGCGCGTCGCAATCCGCGCCACGGCGGTCGCCAGCAACGTCTGGGTCAGGCTGCGCCCGGCAATGATCTTCTTGGCCTTGCCCTTGTCGTACTTGGTCTTGAGCAGCGAGGTTTCGACCGCATGGCGCATGATCTGCCCGCCGCCGCGCAGCAGCAGGTCGGTGAGGATCAGGTTGGTCATCGGATTGGGGCTGGGGCCGTCGACTCGGTCCAGCTTCGCCTTCGTGACGTCGAGCGCGGCTTTTGCACCATCCACCGTCTTGGCAATTTTCGAGGATTTGCGCGTGGCCATAATTCGCCCTCATTTCGCGGGCGCCGAGGCCCCGCCTACTTCTTTCGGCCGAAATCGACCGTGACGACGTTTGAGCCATCATCGCCCTCAACGCCCGCTTCGTCGCCGCGTTCCGGCGAATCGTTCTGGGCACTATCGTGCGGCTCGGGAGCGGTACCCGCGCCCAGCGCCTGGAACTGCAGTCCAAAATCGACCGCCGGATCGACGAACGCGGTGATTGCGGCATAAGGCACCACCAGCTTGGACGGGATCTGGTTGAACGAAAGCCCGACCGAGAATCCGACCTCATCGACCTTGAGGTCCCAAAACTTGTTCTGGAGGACGATCGTCATCTCGTCGGGAAACCGCTCGCGCAAGTGCGGGGGGATCGAGACACCGGGCGCGCCGGTCTTGAAGGTGATGTAGAAATGGTGGGTGCCGGGCAGGGTGCCGCCGGTCCGCTCGATCTGGGTGAGCACCCGGCCAACCACCGCGCGCAGCGCCTCTTGCACGATTTCGTCGTAGGGGTTCTGGCTGTCGGGCGCGATGTCGTTCATTGCTGGAACACCTGACGGGCAGGGGCGAACGGGTCAAGAGTTGATTCCGCGCCCCTCCAGCCTATAGCGCCCCCCATGCGCACCGGCAGGATAGCCCGCACGACCGCGGAAACCGACATCCTCGTCGAGGTCAACCTCGACGGGACGGGCGAATACGCCGTGTCCACCGGGATCGGCTTTCTCGATCACATGGTCGAACAGTTCGCGCGCCATTCGGCGATCGATCTGGTGTGCAAGGTCAGCGGCGACCTGCATGTCGACCAGCACCACACCACCGAGGATTCGGCGATCGCGATCGGCCAGGCGATCCATCAGGCGCTGGGCGATAAGCGCGGAATCACCCGCTATGGCAGCGCCTATTCGCCGATGGACGAGACCTTGGCGCGGGTTGCGCTGGATATTTCGGGGCGGCCGTTCCTGGTGTGGAAGGCTGCGTTTACGCAACCCCGGCTGGGCGAATTCGACACCGAACTGATCGAGCACTGGTTCCATTCGATCGCGCAGGCGGCGGGGATCACGCTGCATGTCGAGCTGCTCTATGGCCAGAACAACCACCACGTGTGCGAGGCGATCTACAAGGGGTTCGCCCGCGCCATGCGCGCAGCGGTGAGCATCGACGCGCGCAAGGCCGATGCGGTGCCATCGACCAAGGGCATGCTCGGTGGCTGAGACGGTTGCGCTGGTGGATTACGGCGCCGGCAACCTGCACTCGGTGGAAAACGCGTTGCGCGCCGCCGGGGCGGAGGAAGTTGCGGTGACCTCCGATCCCATTGTGGTGCGCGCCGCGGATCGCATCGTCCTGCCCGGAGTCGGAGCATTTGCCGCTTGCGCCAAGGCCTTGCGCGCGGTGCCGCATCTGGTCGAGGCCATGACCGAGCGGGTCCATGTCGGTGGCGCGCCGTTTCTGGGGATTTGCGTCGGGATGCAGCTCCTCGCCGATCGCGGGGTCGAGCATGAGGTGAGCGAGGGACTCGGCTGGATCGCGGGAGAAGTCCTGCCGATTCTCGTTACCGATCCGGCGATCAAAGTGCCGCACATGGGCTGGAACGATGTCGCACCCACCCCGCACCACGATGGCGCCGAACTGATCGAGCCGGGCGAGGCCTATTTCCTCCACTCCTATCACTTCGTTCCCGACGAGGGCCGCCACATCGCCGCGCTGACCGACCACGGCGGCGGGATCGTCGCGGCAGTCGCGCGCGACAACCTGCTGGGGGTGCAGTTCCATCCCGAAAAGAGCCAGGCCTACGGGCTGGCGCTGCTCGCGCGGTTCCTGGAGTGGCGACCATGAAGTCAGCCGGGATAGTGAAGCCCCTCCCCTTCAGGGGAGGGGTTGGGGTGGGGCCTGTCCGGCCTGCTCGACGTCGCGTAAACCGAGAGACCCCACCCCCTACCCCTCCCCTGAAGGGGAGGGGCGAAAGATGATCGTCTTCCCCGCCATCGACCTCAAGGCCGGTCAGGTCGTGCGCCTGGCCGAAGGCGATATGGCGCGTGCCACGGTCTATGGCGACGATCCTGCGGCGCAGGCGCTGGCGTTTGCCGAGGCCGGATCGCAGTACCTCCACGTGGTCGATCTC
>JANMPV010000095.1:0-3913 GCA_031370045.1 Novosphingobium sp.
CTAGCCCCCGGCAGCCAGGTTGTGACCGACTATTTCAACAAGTCAGGGCTGACCGAGCATCTTGATGCCATTGGGTTCAATCTGGTCGGCTACGGCTGCACCACCTGCATCGGCAATTCGGGGCCGCTGGCCGAGCCGATCAGCAACGCAATCAACGGCAACGATATCGTTGCGGCCAGCGTACTTTCGGGCAATCGCAACTTCGAAGGCCGGGTTTCGCCCGATGTGCGCGCCAACTTCCTCGCCAGCCCGCCGCTGGTGGTCGCCTATGCGCTCAAGGGCACGGTGACCGAGGACTTCACGACCACCCCGATCGGCCAGGCGACCGACGGCCACGACGTGTTCCTCAAGGACATTTGGCCAACCAACGCCGAAGTCGCCGCGCTGATGGCCAGCTCGATCGACCGCCCGATGTTCCAGGCGCGCTATGCCGACGTCTACAAGGGCGATAGCCACTGGCAGGCGATCGACGTGACCGGAAGCGAAACCTACCAGTGGCGCGCGGGCAGCACTTATGTCGCCAACCCGCCCTATTTCGAGGGCATGAGCATGACCCCCGAGGCGGTCAACGATATCATCGACGCCAAGCCGCTGGCGATCCTGGGCGATTCGATCACCACCGATCACATCAGCCCGGCGGGATCGATCAAGGTCGATAGCCCGGCGGGCGCGTGGCTGATGGAGCACCAGGTCGCCAAGGCCGATTTCAACTCCTACGGCAGCCGCCGCGGCCACCACGATGTGATGATGCGCGGGACTTTCGCCAACATCCGCATCAAGAACGAGATGGTCCCCGGCATCGAAGGCGGGATGAGCCGCTTCAACGGCGAGGTCATGCCGATCTACGATGTCGCGCAAGCCTACAAGGCGCAGGGCACCCCGATGGTGATCGTCGGGGGCAAGGAATACGGCACCGGCAGCTCGCGCGACTGGGCGGCCAAGGGCACCAACCTTCTGGGCGTGCGCGCGGTTATCGTCGAAAGCTTCGAGCGCATCCACCGTTCGAACCTGGTCGGAATGGGCGTGCTCCCGCTCCAGTTCATGGGCGGCGACACCCGCGATTCGCTGGGTCTGACCGGGGACGATGCGTTCACCATCCACGGCGTGGCCGGATTGAAGCCGCGTCAGGACGTGCGGGTGGATGTGACCCGGCCCGACGGCACCCACTTCACCTTCACCGCGCTTTGCCGGATCGATACCGCCAACGAACTCGAATACTTCCTCAACGGCGGGATCCTGCACTACGTGCTGAGGAAGCTGGCGGCTTGACACCGGATCGCCGAGGAGTTCTGTCGAGCCTGTTCGGCCGGCTATACGGCGGCCCAATCATCAGGAACGATTTGCGCGGCGAACTCGTCGAGCAAATCGTCGGCCTCGCGCTTTTCCCCGAGTGGACACTCTGCGGCAGCGACTGGGGCGCTTGCGATCTTCGACACGAGGCTTCGGGTCTGACGATCCAGGTGAAGCAATCGGCGGCGAGACAATCGTGGGCAGCCGGCAAAAATGGTTTTGGACCGCCGCGATTTTCGATTGCCGCCAAAACCGGTCGCTTCGAAGGCTCTGACTGGATTGCGCAAGCGGGACGAAATGCCGATATTTTTGTTTTCGCCTGGCACAGCATGACTGGAGCAAATTGCGATCATGCCGATCCCAAGCAATGGCAATTCTACGTCTTGGCAGAGGCCGATCTTCCAGCCCAAAAGTCGCTCGGCCTGCAACAGATCGATCGCCTGACACAGGCAACGGACTTTACGGGACTGAAATCTGCGGTTGAGGCAGAGATCGAAAGAGCCCCCAGCACAGTCGCGAGATTGGCACCAACGGCAATTCTCTGATAGACTGCGCCCATGGCTTCACGCGTAACCAAGCATCCACCAAGTCTTGAGGACTTGCTCCCACCCCTGCCTCCCGAGGGGCCGGAGCTGGACGCGCTGATCAAGGCAAAGGTGGCAGAAGCTCTCGCCGATCCGCGTCCCGGCATTCCGATGGCCGAAGTTTTCGACGGCCTGCGCAAGCGTCTGGCTGAACGAGCCGGGCGTGAGGCATGATGTCATTTGGCAACCCGAGGCGCGCAGAGACCTTTATGGTATTTCCGACTGGATAGCCGAGCGGGCCGGTGTCGATACGGCATTTGCATATGCAGCTAGAATCGAAGCCTTTGTCGCCCGCCTCGAACATTTCCCCAATAGGGGAACGACCTGCGTTTCGATGCCAATAGGTGTGCGAACGGTGACCTTCGAGCGTCGTGTCATCGTTGCGTATCGCGTCGAAGGAAGCTTGGTACGGATTCTGAGCCTGATCGGCGGCGCGCGCGATTTCCAGCACACATTCGAAGATGATTGACGGAAAGGCGGCTTCCACTTGACCCTGCTCATCGAAGCTGCCGGGTGGATCGGCGCAGCGTTGATCCTGGGGTCCTACATCCTCGTCTCGCTCGGGCGGCTCGAAGGCCGTTCGCGCGCGTTCCAGTGGATGAACGTGGCGGGCGCCGCCGGATTCGTGGTCAACAGCGGATGGCACGGGGCAATCCCCTCGACCGCGCTCAACGTGGTCTGGCTGGGGGTCGGGCTGGCTACGTTGTGGACGTTGCGGCGCAGCCGGAGCCGCGCCTGAGCTTAGGCCTTGGCCGAAGCGGCCGCGTTCGCGTTGCGGGGCGCAAGCCGCTGGCGCGTGACCAGCGCCGCCGCAGCCAGGCCGAACAGGATCAGCATGCCCGGTTCGGGCACGTCGACCGGGGTTCCGCTGCTGCCGCCGGTGCTTCCGGTGCTGCCGCCCGTGCTCGAGCTAGTCGAGCTGGAGGTGGACGAACTCGTCGAGCTGCTGGTCGAGGACGAGGTCGAACTCGAACTGCTGACGTTGCCCGAGCTGGTCGAGACGTTGCCCGAGGACGTCGAGACATTGCCCGAGGACGTGGAAACGTTGCCCGAACTGGTCGAGACGTTGCCCGAGCTGGTTGAGGTCGAGGTGCTCACCGCGCCCGATGAGGTCGATACCCCGCCGGTGGTGGTCGAGCTGGTGATGCCCCCGCTTGACGTCGAGGTCGAGCCGCCCGAGCTCGAGGTTGAGCCGCCGGACGTCGAACTGGAGCCGGTGCTGGTCGAGGAAACGACAACATTGCCGCCGCCGCTGCTACCGCCACCGAAGAACCCGCCAAAAAAGCCACCGCCGAAACCGCCGCTCGAGCCGCCGCCGATGACAACTGCGGTCCCGCCGCCGGACGAACTGACTGGTTGCGGTGGCAGCGGCGGCAGATAGGGCATCGGCATGGGCGCCGTCACCAGTGCGGGCGGCTGGCAGCAGACCGTGCGCTTGACGATCCGGCGCACCCGCCTGACCTGCCGCGGCACCGAATGTTCGGCTCGGCGCAAGACCGGATTGCGCGGCTGGGCCGTGGCGCGCTTCACCTGCTTGACGTACTGGACATGCTTCGCCGGCTTTTCGGCGACATGGACGGCGCCGCCGCCAACCAGCGCTCCGCCCACCGCAAGGGCGGACAATTTCGCCAGGGCCATCCGAACCGACATAAGCGTTGCTCTCTTCTCGTTGCGCAGGGCGGCGCCTCGCAAGGGGCAGCCACTGATCGGCACATATCTGTGCCACAAGAAACGCAGAGACTGGTTAAGGCGACAATGGCGTTAACCGCGTTTGGGGCGTGCCGATTTGGGATTTTGGTCGCTGGCACCATGGTTGGCAGCGAACTGTCCCGCTATGGAACGGATTGCCGCCGCATCATGAAGCGATAGGGGCGGGTACTACGCGGACTCGTCGGCCCCGGGCTCGAACAGCCCTGCCTGGGTGCCGGTTGGCGGCGCGAGATCGAGGTGGCGCCAGGCGGCATCGTTCAGGCAGCGCCCGCGGGCGGTACGCGCGACCAGCCCAAGCTGGATGAGATAGGGCTCGATCACTTCCTCGA
>JANMPV010000111.1:0-4089 GCA_031370045.1 Novosphingobium sp.
CCATCGTGTGGTCGCGCTGGTGCCATCGGATCAGGCGCCGGTGCGGGTCCATCCCCGTGGGACGATGCCGCTGGCACAGGCGCTCGCCGCCGCCCGGCTTGAAAGCGGCGGCGAGGGGCTGCATGTCGCGGTGGGCGAGGATTCGGCTGGCATCCTCGTCGCCACCGCCGCACAATCGGCGATGGACTTGTGGCTGGCCGAGCTCGCAACCGCCGGGCTAATCCCCGATGCGTTAGTCCCCGCGGCGCTGGTTCTGCCCGCGCCTCGGACGGGTGCGGTATCGGGCGAGCTTGCTGGTCAGACTCTGGCGCGCACGCCCGAGGCTGCATTCGCGGGCGAGCCCGAACTGATCGCCGCATTGGCCGGAAGCGAACCTGAAAGCCTGTCCGACGGGGCGCTGGAGACCGCCCTGCTGACCGCGTGGCAGATGCCCCCGCTCAACTTGCGCCAAGGCGTCTATGCCCCGCGCCGGGTATCGTTCTTCCGCCTGCCCGACTGGCGCCAGCTTGCCCGGATGGCGGCGGTCGCCGCGCTGTTTGGGTTTCTGATCCTGGCGGTGGAGACGGTGAAGCTGAACGTTGATGCCTCATCGCGGGAAAACGCCGCTTTGGCTGCCGCGCAAAAACGCTTTCCCGCTGCGGTCGATCTCGCCAGCGCGCAGGCCTTGGCCGCAGGCGAACTCGCGCGGCGCGGCGAAGGCGGGGCCAGCTTCACCGCGCCCGCCGCTGCGCTGCTCGCGGTGATGCGCCCGATCCCCTCGGTGGCCTTGCGCGATCTGGGCTACGCCGCCGACGGCACCTTGCGCTTCCAGGCCGCAGCACCGACCGCTGACGACATCAACCGGCTCTTGTTGGCGCTCCAGCAGGATGGCTGGCAGGTGACCGTGCCGCCCAGCCTGGCCCCCGACGCAACCGGCGCCACGGTCGCCGCGATCACGGTGCGCGCGCCATGATCGCAACGGTACAGACCTGGTTTGCCGGGCTGACCGGACGCGAGCGCGCGCTGGTCGCGGTGGCCGCGGGACTGGCGGCGGCAATCTTGCTGGTGTTCGGGATCGTCCTGCCGCTTGGAAGCGCGCACGATGCCGCGCATGTTCGCCACCGCGCGGCGGTCGAGGCAAGCTCGCGGCTGCTCGCCCAGCTTGCCACGCTCGAAGCACCCTCGACCGCCCGCGCCACGCTGGCCGGACCCGTCTCGCAGGTGCTCGCGGCGAGCGCGGACAGCGCGGGGTTCGTGCTCCAGTCGAACCAGGCGCAGGGGTCCGAGGCGACGACGATCGCGGTGCCCACCGCACGGCCCGCGGCGGCACTGGCATGGCTGGATAGTCTGGCCGCGCAGGGCCTCGTCCTCGATACCCTGACGATCACCCCCGCGGCTGACGGCACCGTTTCGCTCAACGCCGTTTTGCACCGGGTGGGACAATGAGGTTCGGGCCATGATCCGCCGCTGGATATTCCTGCGCGACGGGCGCTTGTCCGGGCGTAGCAAGCTGGTGCTGGCGGCGATCTTCGTGATTGCGCTGGTCGCGGCGTTCCCGCTGCGCCTTGCGCTTGGCTTGGCCGACCCCGGTGGACGCGGAATCACTGCGCGCGGGGTGGAAGGGACGATTTGGGACGGCGCAATTGACGACTTGCGGATCGGTGCGCTGCCGCTCGGCGATGTTGCCGCGAATTTGCGCCCGCTACCTTTGCTGATCGGGCGGCGCGAGGTTCACGTCGAGCGACTCGCCGGGGGCGGCACGGTTGCTACCGGAGCGCCCGCCGAGTTTTCCGCCAACGCCGCGGGCGGCGCGGGCTGGCTGTCGCTGCGCGATGTCCAGGGCCAAGTCCCGATCGGCGACGCGTTCGGCGCAATCCCGGCCACCGCGCTGGGCTTTCGCGATTTTCACGCCGAGCTCAGCGGCGGTCGCTGCGTTGGCGCGGGCGGACAGGTCAGCCTGATCCTCGCGCCGTTCAGCGAACTGATGCCCGGCCCGGTTGCGCTCAGCGGCACTGCGCGGTGCAGCAAGGGCGCGCTGTATGTGCCGATGACCGGCCCCACCGGGCTGGAACACCTGTTCTTGCGGCTCGAACCCGACGGGCGCTGGCGCGCTGATCTGGTGCTGAGCGGCCTCCCCGCTGAAGTTGCCGCGCCCTTGCTCGAAGCGGGCTTTGCCGCTCATCCCGGTGGGATCGGGATCAGCGCGAACGGGAAACTATAGCTCTCGAATGACAACCGGCTCGACCTCCTCCGGCCCTCGCCCGGCACCGATCGCCCGCGCAGCGATTTTCGGAGCGACTGGCGGGATCGGGGCGGCGCTCGTTGCGGCGCTGGCTGAGCGGGAGCCGGGTTGCCGGATTTACGTCGGCTCGAGGCGCGGCGTACCCTCGGACGATCCCCACGCCACCCCATTCGCTTTCGATCTACGCGAACCCGCTTCGCTTGGAGCGGCTGCCGAACTGATCGCCCGCGACGGACCGCTCGACCTGGCATTCGTCGCGACCGGGATGCTGGTACGGGCAGACGGCACGGGTCCGGAAAAATCGCTCAAGCAGATCACCGCGCAGGGTCTGGCCGAGCAATTTGCCGTCAACACAATCGGTCCCGCACTGGTGGCACAAGCCATCCTTCCAAGCCTTGCGCGCGACCGGCGGGCGGTGTTCGCGGTGCTTTCGGCGCGCGTCGGATCGATCGGCGACAACCGGCTGGGCGGCTGGCACGGCTATCGCGCCGCCAAGGCCGCGCTCAACATGCTGATCCGCAATTTCGCGATCGAGTTGCGCCGCAGCCACCCGCAGGCGATCATCGTCGGGTTACATCCGGGCACGGTCGATACCTCGCTTTCGGCGCCGTTCCAGCGCGGGGTGGCACCCGACCGCCTGTTCACCCCGGCGATAGCGGCGGGGCACCTGCTCGACGTGATCGACGGCCTTTCGCCAGCCGATAGCGGCGGCGTGTTTGCATGGGACGGAACTGCCATCCCGTTCTGATCGCAATTTGCCCCCCGCGCCGCTTGCACAGGGCCGCAATTCGATTATTAGCCGAGTCTCATTAAATCCGGGGGGCAAATTCCTTCGGACGGGCGCACATCAGCGAGGGGGACTCCTTATGGCGCAGGCTCAAAGCAACCGGCCGTTATCACCGCACCTTTCGGTTTGGCGGTGGGGACCGGCCATGGCCGTCTCGATCCTTCACCGCGCCGCGGGCGAGGGGCTGGCGTTCGTCGGGCTGCCGGTGCTGCTGTGGTTTCTCGCCTCGCTGGCCTCCGGCCCGGAAGCATATCAGACCTTCACCAGCTGGCTGTGGCCCGATCTGTCGGGCAATACCTGGGGTTCTGTGCCCGAGGTGTTCGTGTACCTGCTCCATATCGCGCTGCGCTTCGTGCTGGTTGGCCTCAGCTGGGCATTCTTCGAGCACATGACCTCGGGGCTGCGCCACTTCGTGCTCGATTTGGGCGCGGGCTATGAACTAGATACCAACAACGGCTGGTCGTGGGCGGTGCCCGCGATCGCAATCGTGTTGACCGCCCTATTCTGGGCGCTGATTCTGCTGCGCTAAGCGGCCGACGGGGGAAACGGGATATGGGCGACGGAACCTCGATCGGGCGCGTGCGTGGGCTGGGCTCGGCCAAACACGGCGCGCATCACTGGCTGGTCCAGCGGTTTACCGCGATCGGCAACATCATCGCGATGATCTGGCTGCTGGTCAGCCTGGCGCTGCTGCCGGGCTATGATTACGCGACGCTGCATAACTGGCTGGCCCAGCCGGTGGCGGCGACCGCAATGATCCTGCTGATCGTCTCGACTTTTGGCACGCCCGGCTGGGGGTGCAGGTGTTCATGGAAGACTACGTCTATGACGAGGGGTTGAAGTTCGCCTCGCTCGCTGCCTTGAACGCGCTGCCCTTAACGGGGGCGGTGTTTGGGGTGATCTGCGTGGTGCGTATCGCGCTGGGGGGTGCCTGACATGGCCAACGGTAGCGCCAACGGTGCGGGCCAACCCGCCTACAAGATCATCGATCACACGTATGACACGGTGGTCGTCGGCGCGGGCGGATCGGGCCTGCGCGCAACGATGGGCAGCGCCGAGGCGGGGCTGAAGACCGCTTGCA
>JANMPV010000185.1:0-4414 GCA_031370045.1 Novosphingobium sp.
GGTCAACGTGCCGCTGTTCCACGTCACCGGCGAGGTCCCGCTGTTGCTCCAAAGCTATGCCCTGGGGCGCAAGCTGGTGCTGATGCCCAAGTGGGATGCGGGCGAGGCGATGCGGCTGATCGAGGCGGAAACGATCACCTATTTCGTCGGGGTGCCGCTGATGAGCTACGAGATCGCCACCCATCCCGACAAGGACAAGTACGATCTGTCGAGCTGCGTCACGTTCGCCGCCGGTGGCGCGCCGCGCCCCGCCGAACACGTCACCCGGCTGCGCGAGGCGCTGCCCCACTCGTTCCCGATCCTGGGCTATGGCCTGACCGAAACCAATGGGGTGGGCGCGGGCAACTTCAACGAGAACTACATGGCCAAGCCGGGCAGCACCGGCCGCGCCTCGCCCCCGCTGGCCGAGCTCGGGATCCTCGACCCGGATAATACGGAAGGGGACGGTAAGCTGTTACCGCAAGGGACGATCGGCGAGGTCTGCATCCGTTCGATCTGCAACTTCGTCGGCTATTGGAACAACGATGCGGCCACGCGCGAGGCGTTCACCGCTGACGGCTGGTTCCGCTCGGGCGACCTGGGCTATCTCGACGAGGACGCCTATCTTTATATCGTCGATCGCAAGAAGGACATCATCATCATCCGCGGCGGCGAGAACATTTCCTCCATAGAAGTCGAACAGGCGCTCTACGCGCACCCCGATGTCGCCGAAGCCAGCGTATTCGGCCTGCCCGACGAGCGCTTTGGGGAGGTGCCAGCGGCGGTGTATCTGGCCGAGGAAGGCAGGAGGCTCGATCCCGAAGCGCTGCGCGCCTTCGTCGCCAAGGAGATCGCGCCGTTCAAGGTTCCGGCCAAGTTCTGGCAAGTACACGAACCGCTGCCCCGGCTGGGCACGGAGAAAGTGGACAAGCGGGCGCTGCGGACGCGGTATGCGGCGGAATGGGAAGGCAGCGCCTAAGAAGTATTGTGCCCCCGGGGACTCGTGTCCGGGTCCCCAAAATGGGTGCGAACTGCCAGCGCTCAGCCGGTTACTTCCAGAACCATGTTGGTTGGCGTTTCCGCCGCGCGGCGGATTCTGGTAAATCCGGCTTCGCGGCAGACTTCGGCGAGCCGCTTCTCGCCAGCCTGGGCGCCAAGACCAAGTCCGACTTCCTGCGATAGCGAGTTTGGGGTGCAGATGGTGCACGATGCTGCGTAGAAAATCTGCCCGAGCGGATGCATGTTTTCGGCCATCGAATCCCCCGCCATCGGCTCGACCAGCATGAACGTGCCACCAGGCGCGAGCGTTTCGCGGATATGGCGCGCGGCACCGACGGGATCGCCCATGTCGTGGAGGGCATCGAACATGCAGGCGAAATCGAAGCCTTCGCCAGCGAAGTCCTGCGCCTTGCCCACCTGGAACTCGACGTTGGTGACCCCCGCGGCCGCGGCTTTCGCCTTAGCTTCCGCAATCGAAGGGGCGTGCAGATCGATGCCGTGGATCGTCGAGTTCGGGTAGGCCTGGGCCATCAGCACGGTCGAAGAGCCATGGCCGCAGCCGATGTCGGCGACTTTCGCACCCGCGGTGAGCTTGGCCTCGACGCCTGTCAGCGCGGGAATCCAGGTATCGACAAGGTTGGCCTGGTATCCGGGGCGGAAAAACCGGTCGGTGCCACAGAACAGGCATTGGGGATGATCGCCCCACGGTCGTCCTTGGCCGGTCTTGAAAGTTTCGGTTGCCTTTTCATGTCCGGCGAACTGCGAAACGATCAGCTGGAAGAAGCCCTGCATACAGGCCGGCTGACCCTCACGCGTGAACACCAGCGCCTGCTCGGGGGAGATCGAGAACGTCTCGTCCTCGGCGTGATGCTGGACATAGCCCGCTGCACAGACCGAGCCGAGCCATTCGTGGAGGTACTTCGGATTGAGGCCGATTTTCGCGCCAAGCGCATCGACCGTCAACCGACCGGCCCCATCGAGCGCGCGAAAAACGCCTGCCTGATCGCCGAGGTAGGCCATAAACAGGCTCATCGAACCGGCAACATCGCCGATCACCTTTCCGATCAGATCGTTGAGGATGGTTTCGTTGACGGTCTCGGTCATTGGAAATCCTTTCAATCGCCCGGATTAGGTGAACTTTTTCATGCTACACGCTTGGAGTTCAGGGGACACCGCGTAATTGATGAAGTTACTTTCCGACTTAGCACGAAGTCGCCTTTTGGGCGCTCCGACGGAGGAGAGTGTCGCGGGCGGTTCTGCGTCAACCTCGCAATCCGCACAGCGCCACCCTCGCCAAGTCGCGGCGGGTGGGTTAGGCGCAGGCGATGCCGCTCGACCGCCTTCCCAACCAGCGCGCCATTCTCGATCGCCGTGCGCTGGCCGAGGCGATTGCCGCAGCGGTGGCGGAGCAGGGGGCCAAGGCGCGCCCGGGAATCGTCGCGCTGTTGCGCGAGGCGCTGACGGCCGGACGCGAAGAGCTGGCCCGCAGGTTGGCGATCCACCCCACCGCCGGCCACGATTGCGCGCGCGGTCACGCCTTTCTGGTCGATCAACTGGTCCGCGTGATCCACGATCACGTGATCGAGGATGTCTATCCGCTGGGCAACCGCAGCACTGGCGAGCGGCTGGCGATCATGGCGGTGGGCGGCTATGGGCGCGCCGAGATGGCGCCCCAGTCGGACGTCGACATCGCTTTCCTGACCCCCGCCAAGGCCACCGCGTGGTGCGAACAGGCGATCGAGGCGATCCTCTATTTCCTGTGGGACCTGAGCCTCAAGGTCGGTCATTCGACGCGTTCGCCCGACGATGTCGTGCGCATGGCCAAATCCGACCTGACGATCCGCACCGCGCTGCTCGAGGGCCGCTATGTGTGGGGCGACCGCGAGCTTTACGACATCGCCGCACGGCGCTTTCAGGCCGAAGTCGTCGCCGGAACCGAGCGCCAGTTCGTCGCCGAGAAGCTGGCCGAGCGCAACGAGCGCCACAAGCGGGTGGGCGATAGCCGCTATGTGGTCGAGCCCAACGTCAAGGAGGGCAAGGGCGGGCTGCGCGATCTTCACACGCTGTACTGGATCGGCAAGTACATCCACCGGGTGCGCAGCGCGTCAGAGCTGGTCGATGTCGGGCTGTTCAGCGCGCCCGAATATCGCGCCTTCCGTCGCGCCGACGACTTCTTCCTGGCGGTGCGCTGCCACCTCCACCTGATCACCGGGCGCGCCGAAGACCGCCTGACCTTCGATCTCCAGCGCGAGGTTGCAACGCGCATGGGGTTCGCCGATCGCCCGGGCAAAAGCGCGGTTGAGCGGTTCATGCAATACTATTTCCTCACCGCGAAACGGGTCGGCAGCCTTACGGGCGTGTTCCTCGCCCAGCTCGACGAGCAGTTTGCCAAGGCCAACCGCGGCTTCCTTTCGGGATTTCGTCGCAAGAGCCGCAAGATCGGCGATTTCCCGGTCAACAACGGCAAGCTCTCGGTCCCGCCCGATGACGGGTTCTTTGCCGCAGATCCGGTGCGGCTGATCGAACTGTTCGTGCTGGCCAACCGCGAGGGGCTGGAGGTCCATCCCGACGCGATCCGTCTGGCGACCCGCGACGTGCGCCTGATCGACACCGCAGTGCGCAAGGACAAGCGCGCCAATGCGCTGTTCCTCGATTTGCTGACCAGCCGCCAGAACCCCGAAGAGGCGCTGCGGTGGCTGAACGAAGCGGGCGTGTTCGGCCGGTTCGTGCCCGATTTCGGGCGGGTCAACGCGCAGATGCAGTTCGATATGTACCATCACTACACGGTGGACGAGCACACCATCCGGGCGATCGGGCTGCTCGCGCGGATCGAGGCGGGCGAGCTGAGTGAAGACCACCCGCTGTCGCAGGAGGTCATACCCAAGCTCGCCAGCCGCCGGGTGGTCTATGTCGCGACGTTGCTCCACGATATCGCCAAGGGCCGGGGTGGCGATCACTCGGTACTTGGCGCGGAGGTTGCGCTCAAACTCTGCCCGCGGCTGGGGCTGAGCGACGGCGAAACCGAACTGGTCGCCTGGCTGGTCCGCTATCACCTGCTGATGAGCGCAACCGCGTTCAAGCGCGACCTCGCCGACTGGAAGACGATCGCCGATTTCGTCGCGCAGGTGCAGTCGGTCGAGCGGTTGCGACAGTTACTGGTGCTGACCGTGGTCGATATCCGCGCGGTCGGGCCGGGGGTGTGGAACAGCTGGAAGCGCCAGTTGCTCGGCGATCTCTATCGTGCAGCCGAGGAAATGCTCCGCCTGGGGCACAAGTCGAATGGCCGCGCCGAGCGGATCGCGGCCAAGAAGCATGCGGTCGCCGAGCGGCTGGCCGAACGCGACGTGCTGGTCGGCACGATCGGCGCGCAGCTCGGCGATGCCTACTGGATCGCCGAACCCGAAGACATCATCGCGCTCAACCTCGTCCAGCTCGA
>JANMPV010000204.1:0-2988 GCA_031370045.1 Novosphingobium sp.
CGACCTTGCGCGAACCGCTGCGCGAAGGCGGATCGACCGGATCGCAGCGGCCGTTTCGCGAGTTTCTGGGCGATCTTTCGGGTATCGTCCCACCCTTCACCCTGCTCGGAGCCTGGCGCCGCGGGTCTGCGGCGCTGGCGCTCAACCTGACCTTTGCCGCGGCGATGTTCGCGCTGGCGTGGGGGATGATCGGGCTGACCGGGAATCTGCCGCAATGGTCGGCGGTGTGCCTGGGCTACTATGCGGTGTTCTCGTGGGCGTCGGCGCTGCGCCAGCGCGATCCGGCGACCTTCCGCCTGATCTGGGGGACCCCGGCGTTCCTGTGCACCGCGCTGGGATACGGCTTGATCTCGCTGGCTGCCTACGCACTGGCGTTCTGGTCGGCGCCCTATGCCGAAACGGTGCTCAAACTTCCGAAGCAGGAGCTGGCGTTTATCCTGGGTGCCAACGGCGCGCTGGCCGGGTTCTTGGGAGTGATCATCGGCGGGCGGGTTGCCGACATCCTGCGCGCGCGCAATCCGGCGGGACGCATCCTGGTCGTGATGTTCGGGGTGGTGGCACCAATCGTGCCGATCTGGGTGGGATACACAACCACCAACTCGACGCTGTTTTACGCGATGAACTTCCTCGCCGTGATGTGCGGCGCGACCGCACTGGGCGGAGCGGCGGCGACGACGCAGGATCTGGTGCTGCCGCGGATGCGTGGCACCGCCACCGCGTCGTTCTTCCTGGCAACGACACTCGTCGGCTTGTCGTTCGGTCCTTATATGGTGGGCCAGATATCCGACTTTGCCGGAACGATGGTCGATGGAAAGCTGGTCGGCGACTTGCGCACCGGAATTCTCTCGCTGGTGGCGGTGGCGCCGGTGGCGTTGGCGCTGCTGGTCTTCGCCTACCGCTCGCTACCCGCCGCCGAAGCCACTCTCAACACACGGTCGGGCGAGGCTGGCTGACGATCCAGCTAAGGAGCGTGTGCGCGGCTTGCGTAGAGCGGGGGACGGCGGACGCCGGATCGCCGTGCAAGAGCCGCACCAACATGCGCCGCCTACCCTGATCGGGTGACTGAACGTCAATCGGAGTCGGCCTGAAAGACCGCCCATTCATTCGCCCAAGCACCGCCGGGCGCTGCCCGATACACGGTCCTGGCATTCCGCAGCGCTGCCACGAAAAAGGGGGCCGGATCGCTCCGGCCCCCCAATTCGTTTCGAACCCCCAGTCGACTTTGACCGGGATCGCGAAGCTTACATGCCCGAACCCGGACCGTAAGTGATCTCCACGCGGCGGTTCTGCAGTTCGCGAACCCCGTCGGCGGTCGGCACCCGCGGCTGGCTCTCGCCGAAGCCTTGCGCCGTGATGTTGCCATCGGGCACACCGTGCGAGGTGAGGTAACCGCGAACCGAGCCGTTGCGACGCTCGGCCAGGCCCATGTTGTACTGGGTCGAACCCGAACGGTCGGTGTGGCCCGCGAGCATGATCGGAACGCTGGCGCAGTTGCCATAGGCACCGACCGCGTTGTCGAGGATGGTCGCCGCTTCGGGCGTGATGTCCGACTTGTCCCAATCGAAGAACACAATGTACGGACCCTTGTTGCACACCGGCATCACCATCGGGGGCGGCGGGGGCGGCGGGGGCGGCGGCGGAGGCGGAGGAGCAGCAACCGGTTCCGGCATCGGTACAGCGCCACCGAAGTTGTAAGCCAGAGTGCCGAGCAAGCTGTGCGAACGCCACTTCGTCTGGAGGTTGCGTCCAGCGGAGTCGATCAGATTGACCTTGTCGACGTTGAAGAAGCGGTACTTGATGCCCGCATCCCAGTGATCCGAGATCGGCGCACGGACACCCGCGATCGCCTGATAGGCGAACCCGGTATCCGAATCATCGACGAAGCCGGGACCGCCCGAGCGAACCGAAAGGTCCGACTTGACCCGCGCCACACCGACACCTCCGCCGACAAAGCCCTGAAGGGCATCGTCATTGCCGAAATCGAGCATCCCGTTGACCATGAACGACAGCGCGGTCGCCTCACCGCCGACATAGTTGTAAACGCCCGGACCAGCAGAACCGGCGTTACCTAAGCCCGCATTCGCCGCCGCAATCCGGCCCGAATTAACGGTCAGCGAATCCGCGTTCGCGCCACGATAACCGGCTTCGGCTTCGAGACGGAAACCGCCGAAGTCATACCCGACGATCCCGCCGAAGTCGTAGCCGGTGTCCGAATCAACCTTGACGGCGTCCTTGGTGACACCGACGTCGTAGTTCATGTCTTCGAGGATCATGACACCCCCGTCGAGTTCGACATACCACGAGTCATCGCGCGCCAACGCTGGCGAGGCCAGCGCAGTCGATGCCATGGCCAAGCCTATGACTAATTTCCGCATTATCGTTTCCCCTTTTACAATCGAAATGCCAAGTTTCCGGCAAAGAGCCAAGTTCCGGCGATTTGTCTATCGGTGAAGCCACCGCGGTGCAAGCGGACAAAATTCGATACCTGTTGCAGCAAAGCCACGCTTTTGCGTAAGTCCTCTGCAAATCGGTGCGGATAGTTCCCTCTTGTCTCGCCTCAAATGCGCCATCCGCAGAATTGTTCCCTTCAACTCGTCGCAAGAATGCCCGCATTCACCAGCTTTGAAATCAGGTTGCCGATTGCGGTGCGCGCTTCCTGATCGATTGTAGTGCCGCCGGTAGGCGTTGCCGGGACGACACCGCGTTGCCACGAATCGGTGAAGTGGCGAAAGCACCCGGCACTCCTGTCATACACTCGCAAGCCGGCGCGCGCCGCGATGAAGCGCCAGCCGTTCGCGGTAAATCCTGCAATTGCGGCGGCATGACCGGCGAAGGTCCCAGTCGGGCCGGCCGCGACCAGCCACGCCTGTCCCGCTACCGGGCTGGCGGGCGGCGCTGCCTGCTCACCCTCGATCGTGCAGTGCAACGCCAGGTCGGCGCGCAGCAGCGCTTCGTTGACGGTGAACTCCTTTTGCGCCTGTCCCGCGA
>JANMPV010000227.1:0-2502 GCA_031370045.1 Novosphingobium sp.
CGTGCACGCCGCCTCGCACGGGGCGGGGCAGATGCGCCCGGTGAACTCGGGGAAATTGTTGGTCGAATGGAGGTTGGTCAACGCCTCGCGCCAGTCGCCCTCATAGACCAGATGGTTCCAGTCGGGGATGATGTTGTTTACTGGGCAGCCGGTGTGACAATATGGGATGCCACAGTTCATGCATCGCGCCGCCTGGCCTTTCAGTGCGGATTCGGCCTGCGGGACGGTGAACTCACGATAATGCGCAAGCCGCTCCTCGACCGGGCGGTAACTCGGCTCCTGCCGCTCGATTTCGAGAAATCCGGTATCCTTGCCCATTATTCGGCCGCCACGGTTTCGGCTTCGTGCCGTTCGGTTTCAAGCTGGGTCAGCGCACGCGCATAGTCGCGCGGCATGACCTTGACGAAATGGCCCAGCGCCGCATCCCAATCGTCGAGCAAGGCGCGGGCGCGTTTGCTGGCGGTGTGGAGGTGGTGCCGCTCGACCAGGATGCGCAGGCGTTCGGCGTCGTGGCGCAGCATGTCGCCCATGCCGAAGTCGTGGACCGACAAAGCGCGCTGCTGCGGGCGGCCCGCTCCCCCAAAATCATCGGCATCCTCGTCTCGTTTCGCCGACACCGGCGCGAGATCGACCATCGCCAGGTTGCACAGCGCATAGAACCGCTCGTCGGGATCGTAGACGTAAGCCACCCCGCCGCTCATCCCTGCCGCGAAGTTGCGCCCGGTCTGGCCGAGTACGACCACCACCCCGCCGGTCATGTATTCGCAACCGTGATCGCCGCAGCCTTCGACCACCGCCACCGCGCCCGAATTGCGCACCGCAAACCGCTCACCCGCCACGCCGTTGAAGTAGGCCTCCCCTGCGACCGCGCCGTACAGCACAGTGTTGCCGACGATGATGTTGTGCGTCGGATCGCGCTCGACGTGGCCCGGCTGGCGGACGATCACCCGGCCCCCGGACAGGCCTTTGCCGACATAGTCGTTGGCGTCGCCGGTCAGGTCAAGCGTCACGCCGTGCGCCAGGAATGCGCCGAAGCTCTGCCCCGCGACGCCGGTAAAGCGCACATTGATGGTGTTGTCGGGCAAGCCGCGGTGGCCAAAGCGTTG
The DNA here is from genome assembly GCA_031370045.1 of Novosphingobium sp. Classification (GTDB taxonomy): domain Bacteria; phylum Pseudomonadota; class Alphaproteobacteria; order Sphingomonadales; family Sphingomonadaceae; genus Novosphingobium. Next base: position 1,107 of record JANMPV010000227.1, read on the forward strand.
CGCCACCTCGCCCGAGAGCATCGCGCCGACGGTGCGGTTGACGTTGCGCACCTTGCGCTCGATCCGCACCGCCTGGCCGCTCGTCAGGGCATCGCCAGAAGCCGCGATCAGCTCGACGTCAAGCGCGGCTTCGAGGCCGTGGTTCTGGGTTTCGGTCCAGCTCAGCGCGGTGGCGTCCTTCACCTCGACCTGGTGGAGCAGCCGCGACAGGTCGATCCCTTGTGCTTTCCAGTGCGAGATCGCGCGGTCCATCTCGAGCAGATCGACCCGCCCGACCATCTCGGCAACCGTCCGCAGGCCCAACTCGGCCATGATGCCGCGCAGTTCCTCGGCGACGAAGAACATGTAGTTGACGACGTGTTCGGGCTGGCCGGTGAAGCGCGCGCGCAGCACCGGGTCCTGCGTCGCCACGCCGACCGGGCAGGTGTTGAGGTGGCACTTGCGCATCATGATGCAGCCCGCCGCGATCAGCGGGGCGGTGGCAAAGCCGAACTCGTCGGCGCCCAGCAACGCGCCCACCGCCACATCGCGCCCGGTGCGCAAGCCGCCATCGACCTGCACCGCGATGCGGCTGCGCAAACCGTTCAGCAGCAGAGTCTGCTGGGTCTCAGCAAGGCCGATTTCCCACGGGCTGCCCGCGTGGGTGAGCGAAGTCAGCGGCGAAGCGCCGGTTCCGCCCTCATAGCCCGAGATCGTGACATGGTCGGCCTTGCACTTGGCGACCCCGGCAGCGACCGTGCCGACGCCCACTTCGGACACCAGCTTGACCGAAATCCGCGCGCGCGGGTTGGTGTTTTTCAGGTCGTGGATCAGCTGCGCGAGATCCTCGATCGAATAGATGTCGTGGTGCGGCGGGGGGCTGATGAGACCGACGCCGGGGGTCGAATAGCGCACTGCGGCGATGTTCTTGTCGACCTTGTATCCGGGCAGCTGGCCACCTTCGCCGGGCTTGGCACCTTGGGCCATCTTGATCTGGATATCGTCGGAATTGACGAGGTATTCGGTGGTTACCCCGAAGCGCCCGCTGGCAACCTGCTTGATCGCCGAGCGCATCGAATCGCCGTTGGCCATCGGCACGAAGCGATCGACTTCCTCGCCGCCTTCGCCGGTGTTGGATTTGCCGCCGATGCGGTTCATCGCCACCGCCAGCGTGGTGTGCGCCTCGCGGCTGATCGAGCCGAAACTCATCGCCCCGGTGGCGAAGCGCTTGACGATCTCGCTGGCGGGTTCGACCTCGCTCAGCGGAATCGCCGGGCCAGCGGGTTTGAACGCCAGCAGCCCGCGGATCGTCAGCAGGCGCTCGGCCTGCTCGTTGATCGAGGCGGCGAACTCGGCGTAGTTCTTCGGATCGTTGCCGCGCACCGCGTGCTGGAGCTGGGCGACGTTGGCCGGGGTC
>JANMPV010000232.1:0-6400 GCA_031370045.1 Novosphingobium sp.
CGGTGAGCTGCACTATTACCGCGAGAAAGGGGCTGCGCTGGTCGAAACGATGCGGCAGAACGGCTATCGCCTGCGCGGCGTCCCCGACCAGGCGACTTCCGATGAAATTGCCATCTTCGCCGAACGCGATGTGGGCTGACCACGCCATGAGGGAGAGACATCAATCGGGCCGCATGCTGCGGTGGTCCAATTGGGCCGGGTACATGGATGAGGCAGGCGCGGTATGATCGATATCCTGCGTCGCCTCTATCCCGTGGCCCGGGCAAACGGGCTGCGCCCCCTGCTGGTGGCACTCGCCCTGGTCGTCGCCCAGGCGTTGATGCAGACGATCGCGGTCTTTTCGCTTATCCCACTGCTCAGCGCGGCTGCAGACATGGAAGCCTTCCGCCGCTCGCGGGGCGGCTCCATCTTCGTGGACCTGATCGGCGGGGGGAGCGACCGCCGCGTCCTTTTGTGGGCCGGGGCGATCTCGCTGACCGTGCTGATTATGGGCAACGTGGTTGCGCTTTGCGCCGAGTACTTTCGCGGTCGCTATGCCCACCGGATCGCGCACGGGCTGCGCGTGCGCATGGTTCGCGAACTGCTCGCACGGCGCTATGAATACTTCACCGGGGTGAGCACATCGACGTTGCTCAAGATCATCGCCGACGATGCGGGGCTGCTCGGCGGCCAGCTTATCTCCCCCGCGCTGGAAGTGCTCGCGCGTATTCTGCTGGTGCTGCTGCTGGTCGGTCTGGTGGTGGCGGTCGAGCCGCTGATCGTGGTTGGCGGCGCGGTACTGATCGCGCTCTACTACGTGGCTGTCATGCGCCCGGTGCGGCGGTGGGCGGAACGCTCGTCGAATCGGATTATGCACACCACCCGTGCGCTCTATTTCGAGATCAGCCAGATCCTGGCCGGGATCAAGCCGGCCATCGCCGCCGATCGTCAAGCTTATTTCGCCGCGCGCGCCGAAGCCGCTTCGCTCGCCGCCTCGGCGGAAGTTCCGGTTATGCCGATGTATTCGGGGATTCCGCGCAGCGGGCTGGAAATTCTTGTCTTCGGGGGGATGATCGCCTGGCTGCTGATCGTTCTGATCTCGGGCGGGAATCTGACCGCGCTGCTCCCGCGGATCGGGCTCGTCGCGCTCGTCGCCTACCGCATGATGCCCTCGCTGCAGACGCTGTTCGCGATGATTGGGGCAATCAGCGCGTCTCGCCAGGCGTTCGACGAAGTGCTCGGCGTCCTGGCCGAACAACCGCAATACGCATCAGTCGCGACCCCATCGGCCGAAGGCGTGCATGCCGAGCCGCTGGTCTGGGCGCATGAGATTCGCTTCGAGAACGTCGGCTTCACGTATGCGGGCGCCACCGAGCCCGCGATTTCAGGCGTCAACCTGACCATCGCCAAGGGTGAGCACGTGGCGTTCGTCGGGCCGACCGGTTCGGGCAAATCGACCCTGATCGATCTGGTACTGGGTCTGCTCGAGCCGACTTCGGGACGGATTCTGATCGACGGCGAGCCGCTCGTTCCCGAACTGCTGCCGTCGTGGCGCCGCGCAGTCGGGTATGTCCCGCAAGAGCTGTTCCTGCTCGACGCCACGATTGCCGAAAACATCGCCTTCGGCTGGGACGGCCACGCGCTCGATCACGCCCGGGTCGTCGAAGTCGCCGAACTCGCGCAAGCCCGCGTGTTCATCGAGGACGGACGCGCCGATGGCTTCGACGCCCGCGTCGGCGAGCGCGGGATGCGACTCAGCGGAGGCCAGCGCCAGCGCCTCGCGCTCGCCCGCGCGCTGTATGCGCGGCCCAACATCCTGGTGATGGACGAGGCCACCAGCGCGCTCGATCCGGCGACCGAACGCCAGGTTGTCGCCGCGCTGGCCGAAGCACACGATGCGCTCACCGTCATCACGGTCACTCACCGGATGACGACGGTGCGCAACTACGATTGCATCCACTATGTCGAGAGCGGGCGCGTAGTGGCCTCGGGAGACTTCGACGGCCTGAGCGAGCGCCATGCCGATTTTCGCGTGCAGACGAACTGAACCATCGCACTGCGTTCGGATCGCTGGGGTTTGCTTCAGCCTTCGGGCAGCAAATTCGCCCAGCGCGCCCATTTTTCGGTCAGCTCCATACCGGCAGCCAGGTCGTAGGCGGGGGCATAGCCGAGTTCGGCCTGGGCCCTGGCGATGCTGAAGCGCGAGCGGTTGGCGAAGTAGTCGATCATGATCGGCGGGATCAGCTGGATCGGGCGCTCGATCTGCGGCGCGGGGCGCGGGGCAGCGCCAACGACGGCCTGACCCGAACCTCCGCTGACCCGCTGGTAGAGCGATCGCAACCCAAGCCCGGCGGCGGTGCTTTTGAACCCGCTGCTGGCCTTGAGCGCAGCCAGAGTCTCGGGCAGTAGACGCTTAGCCGAGGCGGAGAATTCGGCGCGGCGGGCGCGTTTCATCTCTGCCCCGGTCAGCGAGACCAGCTCGCCAGCCCCCAACATCCGCTCATAGCATTCGTAGAAATCGCGCCATGTCGGCTGGTCCGGCCCGCGGATCGTATAGCGTTGCCCGGTGCCGGGTTGCATCGCGGCGCGCAGCATCGCCTGGATCACGTCATCGACGTACGTGGCGTTGGCAATGCCCGCGCCGTCATCGACCAGCGCGATCCGCCGCTCGGCCAGTGTCGCCAGCGGGATCACCGTGTAGGACCCGCCATACGGACCATAAACCGCACCGAGGCGCAGGATCGTGAACGGCAACCCGCTGGTGGCAGCCTCGTCGGCCAGCGCCCGCTCGCCGTCGCGCTTGTCGTGTGCATAGGGCCACGGCCACAGCTTGGGGTCCTCGAAATCCTCGGACACCAAGTCGGGCGTGTTGCCGCCATAGCTGGCGACGGTGCCGAGGTGGACGAACTGCTTGACCCCGGCGTGGCCCGCAGCATGCGCCAGTTTGCGCGTGCCCTCGACCGTGACCTCGCGCTGTGCAGCGAGCGAGCCATGCATCCCGTAGGCGCAGTGGAACACGATGTCGGCACCCTTGAGTTCGCGTTCGAGCAGAGCTTCGTCGAGCAGCGATCCGAACACGATCTCCGCCCCCGCCGCGGCGGCGCGCGAGGCCCCGCCGCCGGCGCTGGTCGTCGCACGAACCAGGGTGCGGACCCGCGCTCCGCCCTGGCGGACGAGCACTTCGATCAGGCGACCGCCGATAAATCCGCTGCCGCCAGTGACGAACACCGTCTTGCCCGCCAGCGCAGTCATGCCGCAGCCCCCAGTTCAACCGGGCAATCCCACGGTAAATCGATCAGTGCGGCGCGGTCATAGCATTGTCCGACGAACGCGATCATCTCGCGTCCGACCGTGCCATCGGCCAACGGCGGGCGGACCCCGCGCACTGCGGCGGCGAAATCGGCAAGCTGGGCGGCCATCACCCCGGCGAAGTCGAGCGGGGGGGCCTCGGCTTGCGGGAGGTCTTCTGGCGCCGCGCCTGCGGGCAGCACCCGCACCGTCTCGCCCATCAGGGGTGCTTCGATCGTCGCCAGCTCGCCTTCGATCCGGATCGTGTTGGCCAGCGTGCGCGATCGGCTGACCTCGATCGTCGCCTGCGCGCCGCAGGCCAGCGCACCCTCGACCACGCAGTTGGATTCCATCCGCGCCGCCGAATCGCTGTGGAATTCGAAGTCCGCGTACGGCCCGAGCAGCCAGAACAGCAGGTCGAGATCGTGGCAGCCATTGGAGATCAGCGCCCCGCCCCCGGCTTGCGCGGCATCGAAGGTAAACGGCGAGACCGATGGCCAGGCATCGGCCGCGCCGCTGCGTGCGACATAGCGGAAGATTTTGCCGAGCATGCCCGATGCGACCGCTGCCTTGAGATAGCGCGCCGACGGGGCGAAGCGCCGCATCATCGCCACCGCGAGTACGCGGTCGGCAGCCTTGGCGGCGACGAGCATCGCGTCGCAATCGGCCAGGTTGGTCGCCAGCGGCTTTTCCATCAGGACATGCAGACCCGCGCCCAGCAGCGTCTCTGCCGCCATGCGGTGGAGATGCGGCGGCAGCGCGACGATGGCGGCTTCGGCATGATCGGTGGCTGCGGCGATCTCGGTGGCGACGTGGGGTATGCAAAATTGCTTGGCTAGCGAGCGGGCGCGGTCTTCGTCGCGGTCGATCAGGGTGGTGACGATCACCGCGTTGCTCGCCATCGCGCCGGGCAGATGGCCCAGCTGGGCAATCGCTCCGCACCCGACGATTGCAATGCGCACGGGATCGATGGCGGGTTGGGTGGAGGGCTTCATCGTCGGGGCTTCTGGCAGCAGACCGCAAATAAGCAAGCGCGTTCAAGGCGCTCGCGCGGTGTTGGCAAGGTGCTGTGCCAACGCTTGCCAGCGCGACCCAATTGCGGTCTAGGCGAGCCAGCAATGCGACTTTTCGCCGGAACCCTCGCCGCCTTCGCCTACAACGCGATCGTCGCGCATTTGCCGTCGCGGCACTTGCGGCACGGCTTCCTGCGGCTGTGGCTGGGCCGGTTTGGGGCAGGCAGCGGAGTCCAGCTCGGTTGCCGCTTTCTCAACGGGCGAAAGGTCTCGCTGGGGCCCAACTGCGTGATCAACTTCGGCACGATGATCGACGGGCGGCGTTTCCCGGTGACGATCGGCGCCAACGTCTCGATCGGGCCGGAGGCGGCGATCCTGACTCTCGGCCACGATCCGCAATCGCCCACATTTGCGGACAGGGGCGGCGAAGTGCGGATCGGTGACCGGGCTTGGATCGCCTATCGCGCGATCATCTTGCCCGGCGTCACCATCGGCGAGGGCGCGGTGGTGGCGGCGGGAGCGGTGGTCGCCGCCGACGTCGCGCCTTTCGCCATCGTCGCGGGAAATCCGGCGCGCGAGGTCGGTGCCCGCAACCCCGATCTCGACTACACGCTCGACTTCCGGCCCTGGCTGATTTGATGCCCACGATTTCGGTCGTCATCCCCAACTACAACCGCGCCGCGCTGATCGGCGAGACCCTGAACAATGTCTTCGCCCAAACCCGCCCGCCCGACGAGGTGATCGTGGTCGACGACGGCTCGACCGACGATTCGGTCGCGGCGATCCAGGCGTTCGGCAGCCAAGTCACGCTGATCCGCCAGGAAAACCGCGGTCCCGGCCCGGCGCGCAACCGCGGGCTGGCAGCGGCGCGGGGCGACTTGATCCAGTTTATGGACAGTGATGACTTGTGGTCGCTCAACAAGCTGGAAGTGCAGGAGCGCGCGCTGATCGAGAGCCGCACCGATTTCGCCTATTCGCCGTGGCTTCAGGCGCGGTTGGAAGACGGGCAGGCGCGCTACGCCGATCCGGTGATCCAGCAGCACCCGCTGCCGCCGGCGCGCTCGGCGCTGGCGTGGTATCTGCGCGGCTGGACGATCGTGTTCCAGTGCTGCCTGTTCCGGCGAAGCCTGCTCGAGGCGGCAGGTCCCTACCGCGAGGACCTGATGCCGTCGGAGGATTCCGAGCTGCTGTTCCGGATCCTCAACAGCGGAGCGCAGCCTGTCCACGTGCCCGAGGCGATCGTGCTCTATCGCCTCCATGGCGGCGAGCAGATCAGCCGTGGCGGCATGGCACTCCAGCGCCGGGCGCGCGATTGGGATCGGTACGTCGGCGTTGTCGCGGCGCAACTCGGCGAAACCGCCGGGCTGAGCGACTCCGACCGGCGACACTGGCGCTGGCGCCAGTTCGAGGCGGCGCAGGGCTTGCGCGAGGCCGGGATAGAACCCGATGGCGAGATCGCGCTGGGGTTGTCGTCGCGGATTGGATTTCGCGCCGATCGGCTCGCGCACCGGGTCCGAGCAGGGTTGACCCGGCGGCTGGGCGGATCGAGCTTTGCTGCGCCTTATGGGTCCGGGCCGCTCTACTCTCGCCAGGCCGAATTGCTGGCAGCAATCGGCTATGCACCGGTTCGGACGAACCACGCCGATCTGGAAAAGCCCTGAAGAACCTTCGAGGGCGTTTCAGTCGAGCAAATCGTCCAAGAGTTCTGCGATCCCATCGCGATAGTGCGCGAAGCTGTACCGCCTCGATTCGTTCTGGGCAGCCGCCCGCCACGCATCGAGACGCGGGCGATCCTCGATCGCGGTGAGCATCGCGCGGTGCAGCGCATCGGTCGAAACGTCTTCGAGCATTAGTCCGGTGGCTGGGGTGACCGCAGGTGCGGCGCGATCCGACTGGATCAATGCGCAGCCTGCGGCCAGCGCCTCGTACAGCACGATCCCCGCGCCTTCGAAATAAGTCGGGAAGACCAGCACGTGGTGCGCCGCCATGATCGCCGGAACCTCGCTGCGGGCCACGGTCGGGCGGTGGGTGACGCGGTCGGCGAAGGGCGCGAAGGCCTCCGCTGGAACCCCGAGATGGCCGACCACGGTCAGGCTTGCCGCGCTGGCGGGTATTCGCGC
>JANMPV010000252.1:0-3302 GCA_031370045.1 Novosphingobium sp.
CCGCGGCTTGACGCAAGCGGCTACCGCATCCCGATCGCCGACACCGAGAGCGCGCAGCAGCTCGCCGCGCTCGAGGGCAACGCCCCGGCGTTCGGCATCCGCTATATCGACGCCTCCGCCGCCGAGCAGGGGATCGTCCACGTCGTCGGCCCCGAGCAGGGCTTTTCGCTGCCCGGCGCGACGATCGTCTGCGGCGACAGCCATACCGCGGCGCATGGCGGGGTCGGCGCGCTGGCGTTCGGGATCGGTACGAGCGAGGTCGAGCACGTCCTCGCGACGCAGACGCTGCTGCTGCGCAAATCGCAGACGATGGAAGTGCGCGTCGATGGCGAGCTCGGCCCCGGAGTGACTCCCAAAGACCTGATCCTCCACATCGTCGGCGTGGTCGGCACCGCGGGGGGCAACGGCCACGTGATCGAATACCGCGGCGCGGTGTTCGAGCAGATGAGCGTCGAGGGCCGCCTGACCGTCTGCAACATGAGCATCGAGGCGGGCGCGCGCGCCGGGCTGATCGCCGCCGACGACACGACTTTCGCCTATCTCAAGGGCCGTCCCTATTCGCCCAAAGGTGCGCAATGGGACGCCGCTGAGGCGTGGTGGCGCAGCCTCGCCACCGATCCCGGCGCGACTTTCGACAAATCGGTGCGGATCGACGCCGCAGACATCGGGCCAACGGTGACCTGGGGCACCAGCCCCGAAGATACCGCGCCGATCGGCGGCACGGTCCCCGCGCCCGAAAGCTTCGCCGACCCCGGAAAGCAGGAGGCCGTGCGCAAAAGCCTGGACTACATGGGGCTGGTGCCGGGGCAGAAACTGGCCGAAATCGAAGTCCAGAACGTGTTCATCGGCAGCTGCACCAACAGCCGCATCGAAGACCTGCGCGCCGCCGCCGCGGTGCTGCGCGGACGGCACAAGGCGCCGGGCGTCAAGTGGGCGATCGTCGTCCCTGATCGGGTCTGGTCAAACGCCAGGCCGAGGCCGAGGGGCTCGACAAGGTATTCACCGATGCGGGCCTGGAATGGCGCGAACCGGGCTGTTCGGCGTGCCTCGGCATGAACCCCGATAAAGTCCCCCCCGGCGAACGCTGCGCCAGCACCAGCAACCGCAACTTCGTGGGGAGGCAGGGGCCGGGAGCGCGGACGCATCTGCTCAGCCCCGCAATGGCGGCTGCGGCAGCGGTGACCGGACGGCTGTGCGATGTGCGGGAGTTGGTGGGGTGAACCGGACTTTGACTTTCGCTGAGTCAGTTCGTAGCAACAGTGCGATGAAGCAGGTGAAGATAGCGATCCCAGATGATGATATCGGCTGGGCGCAGTCGCGGGTGGCGGCTGGCGAGTTTGCAAACCTCGACAGTTACTTCAGCGAACTGGCCCGTCGGGACCGCGCCGAAGCCGAGGAAGCGACTTGGCTGCAAGGCGAGATCGACAGGGGCCTTGCCTCGGGCCGCGACGCGCGCGCATCGCAGCAGATTTTCCACGACGTAAGGGCAAGGTATTTCGGACCGAATGGCTAGGCTGGCCTACAGCGGCGAGGCCAGCGCGGACATCGACGAGATCGCAGAATTCAGCGTGGAGCGGTTCGGCCCCGAAGTCGCGCTCGCTTATGTCGATGGACTTGAGACGGCCTGTGAGCGATTGGCGAACTTTCCAGAACTGGCAGCAGTCTATCCGCGTATCCGCCCGGAAATCCGTTGCCTGACGTATCGCAGCCATCGTATTTTCTATCGCATCGAAGTGGACGATGTGCTGATCGTGCGGGTCTTGCACAGTGCTCGCGATGTGAAAAGGACACTTGGTTAAGAGGTGCGTTTTCCAACCCGCAAATCGTCCTTCGCCCCCATCGTCTCCCCCGACACCCGGGTCCTCATCCTCGGCAGCCTGCCGGGCGAGGCGTCGCTGGCAGCGGGGCGATATTATGCGCATCCGCAGAATCAGTTCTGGCGGTTGATCGGGGGCGTGATCGCGCAGGATTTCGCCTCACTCGACTATGAGGCGCGGCTGGCGGCGCTGAATTTGGCCAACGTCGGGTTGTGGGACACGGTCGCTTCGGCGCGGCGCGAGGGCAGTCTCGACGGGGCATTGCGCGAGGTCGAAGGAAACCCCCTGGGCGATCTCGTCGCCACATTGCCGACCCTATGCGCGATCGGCTTCAACGGCGCGACCGCCGCAAAAATCGGGCGCCGCGCGCTTGGAGAAACGCAAATCGCGCTGATCGACCTGCCCTCGTCCAGCCCCGCCCACGCCCGCATGAGTTTCGCCGACAAGGCGCAACGGTGGAAATCCGTGCGCCAATTCCTCGCCTGACCTTGCAGCAAAGCCGCAGCGATGCCATTTTCGCGTAATGACCAAGAAGACCGAAAACTCGAAATGGGCGGGGCCGGCCGCGATGGCCGGTGCCGCGATCGGATCGGCTGCGCTTGCCGCCGCGCTGCTCTACACCTCGCGCCGCAAGGAGCGGGCGGAAGAAGCCGCCAAAAAGAAGAGCGCGGCGCTGCCTCCTGAAACCGACTAGTTGCACCGGGTTCTCGCCCCGCTATAGCGGCGCCATGCAACCCGTCAGCCAGATCGAGGGCCGCGCGATCCCGCTTGGCCGCAAGAACGTCGATACCGACGTGATTATCCCAGCGCGCTGGCTCAAGACGATTACCCGCGAGGGACTGGGGAAAGGGGCGTTCGAGAACTTGCGCGCCGAACCCGGCAACCCGTTTGATGATCCCCGCTTCGAACGCGCACCGGTGCTGATTGCTGGCGACAACTTCGGCTGCGGATCAAGCCGCGAGCACGCCGCTTGGGCGCTGCTCGACCTGGGGATCACTTGTGTTATCGCGCCCAGCTTTTCCGACATCTTCGCTTCGAACGCATTCAAGAACGGGATCCTCACCGTGGTTCTGCCGCAGGATCAGGTCGATCGCCTGCTCGAGGTGGCGCAGACCGAATCGATCCACGTCGATCTGGAGCATCAGACCGTCACCACCCCGTTCCAGGACCGCTTCGCCTTCGCGATCGATCCGTTCCGCAAGCAGTGCCTGAGCGAAGGGCTTGACGAAGTCGGGCTGACGCTCGAGCGCGACGATGCCATCACCGCCTACGAAACCCGCCACGGGCGCGACCTGCCCTGGCTCGCCCATCCGAACGGAGTTCCCGCATGAAAGCCCTGCGCACCCACGCCATCGGCGGTCCCGAGACGCTGACCCTCGACGAAATCGACGCGCCCGTCCCCGGCAAGGGCCAGGTGCTGATCGCGGTCAAGGCCTGCGCGATCAACTTTCCCGACACATTGATGATCCGCGACCTCTACCAGTT